>DATAEU010000093.1:0-31201 GCA_036257835.1 Actinomycetota bacterium
CGCCCCCATGTACGTCTGCACGCGATCGGCCACCTCCCGGGTCATCCCGTAGCACGCGGCCGGGACCCCGCTCGCGAGCGGCTTGCCGATCGTGAGGAAATCCGGCTGCAGGCCCCACGCCTTCGTCGCGCCACCCGGGCCGGCGCAGATGGTGTGCGTCTCGTCGATCACGAGGTAGGTGCCGTACCTGCGCGTGAGCTCGCGCAGCGCGTCGTGATAGCCGGGCTCGGGCGGGACGATGCCGATGTTGGTGAGCGCCGGCTCGGCCAGCACGCAGGCGACGTCCCGGTGCGCGAGCGCCTGCTCGAGCGCCTCGACGTCGTTGAACTCGACCACGCGCGTCGTCTCCGTCGGCGCGACGGGGGGGCCGACGTTGCCGGGGCGAGCCGAGGCCCTTCCGCCCTCCACGGTGATGATGGTCTCGTCGACCGAGCCGTGGTAGCACCACGAGTAGACGAGGATCTTGGCGCGGCCGGTGATGGCGCGCGCCAGCCGGAGGGTGAAGCGATTCGCATCGGTCGCCGTGAGGCAGAACTGCCAGTAGGGGAGCCCGAACCGACGCTGCATCTCCGCGCCGACCCAGATCGAGTCCTCGGCGGGCAGCATCAGCGTGATGCCCTTGGCCGCCTGTTCGACGATCGCCTCGACCGCTTGCTTGGGCGCGTGGCCGGTCATCGCGCCGGTGTCACCGAGACAGAAGTCGACGTACGTGCGGCCGTCGACGTCGATGAACCGCGCTCCCTCGGCCTCCGAGACGAACACGGGGTACGGGCCGGCCCACTCGGTCATCCACGGCATCGGGACGCCGGCCAACAGGTTGGTCTTGCCGCGCTCGAACAGCTCGCCGGAGCGCGGATGCTCTTTGACGAATCGATCCCGCTCGCGCGACATGAGCTCGCGGAGCCGTGCCCGGTCGACGGTGCTGTCCATGGGCGGATCCCCTCCTCGGGTGGCGTGTCCGCGTGAGCGTCGCGGACGGCGGCGCGAGCCGTCAACCACCCGGTCGTCGAACGCGGTACGGTCCCCGCGTGCCGAACCGCGTCACGAGGGAGAACGTCCGACACGTGCGCACGCTGCTCCGGCGGGGCGCCCGGCCGGTCGCCGAAGTCTACGAGAGCATCGGGCCGGACTTCTTCCTGGCGCTCGACGACGGCTGGCTGAACCTCGGGCTGTGGGACGGCCTCGGCGACGACCCGACCGAGGCGCCCGTCGCGGTCCGGCGGCTCGTGGCGAGGCTCGCCGAACCCTTGCCGCGCGAGGCCGACATCCTCGACGTCGGGAACGGCCTCGGCGCGCAGGACGAGCTGATCGCCGAGGTGCTCCGCCCCCGGCGGCTCGTCGCGATCAACATCACCCTCGCCCAGCTCGTCGCGGGACGCGAGCGGCTCCGGCGAGCGAACGCGATGGCCGTGAACGCCGACGCGGTCCGGATCCCGCTGGCGGACGAGAGCGTCGACGGCATCATCAGCGTCGAGGCTGCGTTCCACTTCTCGTCGCGCCGCGCGTTCTTCCGCGAGGCGTTCCGCGTCCTTCGACCCGGCGGCGTCCTCGCGATGTCCGACGTCGCCACGCTGCGTCGACCGCGCACGCCCGCCGAGATCGCCGCCGGCATCGCGCAGCTGCGCGTGTGGGGGCTGCGACCCTCGGCCGCGTCCTCGCCCGGCCGGATCCTCGATGCGGCCATCGCGGCCGGGTTCGAGGGCATCGAGGCGTCACTCGTCGGCGCCCGCGTGATCGACCCCGCCCTGCGGTTCGTGCGGCGGCGGTTACGCGAGGACCGTTCGGCGCCGCGCGCCGTGCGGATGGCGGCGCGCGTGGGCGTCGGGCAGGTCGAATTCCTCCGGCGCCGCCGGCTGATCGACTACCTGTTGCTCGAGGCCGTCAGGCCGTGGACGACCTGACGGTCCGGGCTCCGCGTCTTTCGGCCGGCCGGGACCGGCCGGTCAGGACGCCGGTCGGTACGGCGCGTACGTAGGCCACCACATCATGCCGTCGAGCGCCGCGTCGACCTCCTCCTCGGCGATGACGCGCCCGACTCCCGCGTCGCGCGCCACCCGAACGATCCGGCCCGCGATCTCTCGCGAGACCTCCCGCAGCTGCGACTGGTTCGGGTAGAGCGAGCCCGCCTCGAGCATCTCGACCGGCACGCTGTCGGCGCACGCTTCGGCGGCCGCGAGGAAGAACGCGTCGGTGACCTCACGCGCCTCGGCCACGATCGCGCCGAGGCCGATGCCCGGGAAGCAGAAGGCGTTGTTCGCTTGCCCGATCAACCGGGTCTCGCCCTCGATCTCGACGGGCTCGAACGGGCTGCCAGTGGCAACGATCGCCCGACCCTCGGTCCACTCCAGGATGTCGGCCGGCTGCGCCTCGGTCTTGGAGGTTGGGTTCGACAGCGGGAAGACGATCGGCGTCTTCACGTGCTTGCCCATCTCGCGGATCGCGCCCTCGGTGAAGCTGCCGGGCGTGCCGCTGGTGCCGATCAGCATCGTCGGCCGGACGTGCCGGATCACGGTCTCGAGCGAGTACCGCTCGGCGCCGTCGAACCCGAAGTGCGCCATGAGCTCGGCGTCCAGCGCGAACTCGCGCTTGTCGTCGTCGAGCGGCGTCCGGCCCTCGAACGTCAGCCCGTTCGAGTCCAGCATCACGATCGCCCGACGGATGTCCGTCTCGGGAACGCCCTCGCGCTTCATCTGCGCCCTGATCAGCCGGGCGATGCCGATGCCGGCCGCGCCGGCGCCGAGGAACACGAACCGCTGCGCGCCCATCGGCTCGTTCAGGTGACGGAGCGCGCTGAAGATGCCGGCCAGGACGACGGCCGACGTCCCCTGGATGTCGTCGTTGAAGCTCGTGACGCGGTGGCGGTACCGGTCGAGCAGTCGGATCGCGTTGTGCTGCTTGAAGTCCTCCCACTGCAGGACGGCGTGGGGGAAGACCTCGCAGACGCCCTCCACGAACGACTCGACGAACTCGTCGTATCGCTCCCCGCGCAGACGTGGCTTGCGGTACCCCAGGTAGTACGGGTCCTCGAGCAGTTTCGGGTTGTCGGTGCCCACGTCCAGAGAGATCGGCAGCGTGAGCGCCGGGAAGATCCCGGCGCCGGCCGTGTACAGCGCCAGCTTGCCGACCGGGATGCCCATGCCGCCCGCGCCCTGGTCGCCGAGCCCCAGGATGCGCTCGTTGTCGGTGACGACGATCAGGCGCACGTCCTCGTGCCTCGCGTTGCGAAGCAGCTCGGGGATGCGGTCGATGTCGTCGGGCGTGAGCCACAGGCCGCGGGACCGGCGGAGGATGTGGCTGTACTCCTGACAGGCGCGGCCGACGACCGGCGTGTACACGATCGGCATGAACTCCTCGAGGTTCTCGACCAGCACCCGGTAGAACAGCGTCTCGTTGCGGTCCTGCAGCGCAGCGAGGCCGATGAACTGCTCGAGCGGGTCGCCCTTGCGCCGGATCTTCTCGACCTCGAGGATCGCCTGTTCCTCGATGGTGAGGACGCGCGTCGGCAACAGTCCGTGGAGCGCGAACACCTCGCGCTCGGGATCGGTGAACGCGGTGTCCTTGTTGAACAGCGGGTGCTCCAGGAGCTCCGACCCCTTGAACGGGACCGCGGTCGGACGGCCGGACCTCAGCGCCTCGATCCACTCGTGCTCGGTGGAGCGCGCGCGTGTCTCGGTGGTACTCATCGAACCGCCACCTCCTTCGCGGGCAGCTTTGACAGCTCGTCGACGACCTCGCCGATCGACGACTTCGCGTCGCCGAACAGCATCTGCGTCTCGTCGAGGTAGAACAGGTCGTTGTCCACGCCGGCGAAGCCGGAGCGCATCGACCGCTTGCAGACGATGATCGACCCCGCCGCGTCCACGTCCAGGATCGGCATGCCGTAGATCGGGCTCGTCGTGTCCGTTCGCGCCGCCGGGTTGACGACGTCGTTGGCGCCGACGACCAACGCGACGTCCGTCTGTGGGAACTCGGGGTTGATCTGGTCGAGGTCGTAGAGCAGGTCGTACGGGACGTTCGCCTCGGCCAGCAGGACGTTCATGTGTCCCGGCATCCGGCCGGCGACGGGGTGGATCGCGAACTTCACGTCGACGCCGCGGCGCATCAAGACGTCCGTCAGCTCGCGAACCTTGTGCTGCGCCTGTGCGGCCGCCATCCCGTATCCGGGGACGATGACGACTGTCCTCGCCGCGTCGAGCAGGAACGCAGTCTCCTCGGGCTCGACGCTGCGCACGGGGCGCCGCTCGCCGTTCCCGGCGGTGACGTCCTCGGCGCCGAACCCGCCGAACAGGACGTTGGTGAACGAGCGGTTCATCGCCCGGCACATGATGATCGACAGGATCAGGCCGCTCGAGCCGTCGAGCGCGCCGGCGATGATCAGGAGCTTGTTGTCGAGGACGAACCCCATCATCGATGCTGAGAGACCGGCGTAGCTGTTCAGCAGGGAGATCACTGTCGGCATGTCGGCGCCGCCGATCCGGATGACGAGCATGACGCCGAACACCAGGGAGACGGCGATGATGATCGGGAACAGCACCGTCCGTCCGGGATGGAAGACGAGGACGCCGACCATCACCAGCGCCGACCCGAGGATCGACAGGTTCACGACGTTCTGGCCCTTGTAGATCCACGGGCGGTCGCGGACGATCCCCTGCAGCTTCCCCGCCGCGATCATCGACCCCGTGAAGGTCAGGAATCCCAGCACCACCTCCAGGCCCAGCGGCACCATGTCGGTCTTCGAGATGTGCGGCTGGTTGAGGTAGTACTCCGCCGTGCCCACGATGCCGGCGGCCAGCGCGCCGAAGGCGTGCGAGAGCGCCGTCCGCTGCGGCACCGCGGTCATCGGGACCAGCAGGCCGAGCGGGATGCCCACGGCCGAGCCGAGGACCAGGGCCAGCAGGATCCACTGGTACTCGACGATCTCGGCGTTGAACAGCGTCGCCACGATCGCGACCGCCATGCCGATCTCGCCCGTGTGAACGCCGCGGCGAGCGGTCGTCGGATGGGACAGCCACTTCAGCGCGAGGATGAAGCAGCCGGCGGCGAACAGGTACGCCAGAGAGATGAGCGCGTCCCTCATCGCCGGCTCGCCCCCCCGGGTTTCGTGGGGGCCTCACGCCTGTGGAACATCTTCAGCATCCGGTCGGTGATGAGGAACCCGCTCACGACGTTCGTCATCGCGCAGAACACGGCGATGCAGCCGAGGATCGTGGCCATCGTGCTCTCGTGCGCGCCCGCGAGGATCAGCGACCCGACGAGCGAGATCGCCGACAGGGCGTTCGTCAGCGACATCAGCGGCGTGTGCAGCAGGCCCGGGACACGGGTGATGACCGCGTAGCCCAAGAACGAGGCAAGCACGAAGATGTACAGACCCGTCTCGAGCCGGTCACCCATGGATGCCCACCTCCTCGATAGCCTCGAGGACGCGTTTGTGCACGATCTCGCCGCCGCGGGTGACGAGCATCCCCTTGAGGATCTCGTCTTCGTCGTCGATCGCGAGCTTCCCGTCGTGGACGACGTGCTGGAGGAACGCCGTGACGTTCTTCGCGTACAGCTGGCTCGCCTGGAAGGGGACCGTCGATGCGAGGTTCGTCGGACCGAGGATCGTCACGCGGTTGTCGGTGATCACCCGCCGGTTCGGCTTCGTGAGCTCGCAGTTGCCGCCCCGCTCGGCCGCCAGATCGACGATCACCGAGCCGGACTGCATCCCTGCGACCGCGGGCTCGGTGATGAGCACCGGCGCGGGCTTGCCGGGGATCAGCGCCGTCGTGATGACGACGTCCGAGCCGGCGACGACGTTGGCCATCAGATCCTGTTGCCGTCGATAGAACTCGGGGCCGAGCTCCTTGGCGTAGCCGCTCGCGTCCTCGGCGTCGCCCGGACCGAGCGGTAGCAGAACGGCGCGCGCGCCGAGGCTCTCGATGTCCTCCTGCGCAGCGGGCCGCACGTCGTACGCCTGCACGACGGCGCCCAGCCGGCGCGCGGTCGCGATCGCCTGGAGCCCGGCCACGCCGGCCCCGATGACGAAGACCTGCGCCGGTGGAACGGTGCCGGCCGCCGTCGTCAGCATCGGGAACATCTTGGGGAGCCGCTCCGCGGCGACGAGCACGGCCTTGTAGCCCTGGATCGTCGCCTGCGAGGACAGCGCGTCCATGCTTTGCGCGCGTGTGATCCTCGGGACGAAGTCCATCGCGAACGTGATCGTCTTGGCCTCCGCCGCCTGCCGGACGCCGATCGAGCACAGCAGCGGGTCGGCGAAGCCGATCACGATCTGGTCCGGGCGCATGCGATCGACGTCGTCGCGGCCCGCCTGCGGGTTGGCTCCGCAGGTCCGGACCTGCGCGACGACGTCGGCGTCGAACACCTCGTCGCGCGAGCCGAGCCGGGCGCCGCGCTCCTCGTACTGCTGGTCGGGGAACCCGGCCGCCTCGCCGGCTCCGTGCTCGACGACGACGCGGATCCCGGCCTTGCGGAGCGCGGGCAGGACGCTCGGCACCAGCGACACGCGTGTCTCGGCGGGATAGGTCTCCTTCGGCACGCCGACGAGCACGCCGTCGTCTTCCATCGGGCGTCACCACCTTCGAGGACTGCACGGCCACGGTGTCACTCGGCGAGCCGTGCCGAGCATGTCGGTGGACCCGGGGAGGCGGGGCCCTTCGGCGCCGCCGGAGCGGGCCGTCCGGCCGTCGGCTACCGCTCGAGCTCGCGGCGGAGCGCGGGCAGGGGGAGCGAGCCGAGGGCCAGGAGGCGGTCGTGGAACTCGGCGAGCGAGAACGCGTCGCCGAGGCGCTTGGCGGCCTCGGCACGCTGGCGCTCGATCTCGAACTGCCCGATCTTGTAGCTGAGCGCCTGGCCCGGCAGCGTGATGTAGCGGTCGGTCTCGATCACGGCGTCGGTGTGAGGGACGCCGGCCTCCTCGAGCTGCGCGATTGCGCGCCCGCGTGACCAGCCGAGCGCGTGGATGCCGGTGTCGACGATGAGGCGCGCCGCGCGATGCGCCTGTGCATCGAGCATCCCGAGGCGCTCGGCCTCGTCCGCGAACAGCCCCATCTCATCGGCGAGCCGCTCGCTGTACAGCCCCCACCCCTCGGCGAACGCGCTTCCCGCCAGCAGGCCGCCGAAGCGGCGGAGCGCCGGACGATCGCCCATCTCCTGCTCGATCGCGATCTGGAGATGATGACCCGGGTTGGCCTCGTGATACGTCGTGGTCGCCAGGTGGTGCCGCGGCCGGTCGGCGAGCTCGAATCCGTTGACGTAGTAGACGCCGGGGCGCGAGCCGTCCTCGGAGGCCGGTTGGTAGAACGCGAACGCCATGTCCGCCTCCCGGTACTCCTCGACGATGCGGACCTCGCAGTTCTGGCCCGGCATCCGTCCGAAGAACGCCGGCGCGGCGTCCCATCCCCGGCGCACCTGGTCCTCGGCGATCGCCTTCAGCTCGTCCTTGTTCGCGATCGTGTTGCGGCCGCTCTCGTTGAGCCGGCGGACCGCGACGTCGGCGCCGGGCGCGCCGAGCGCCGAGGCCGAGACACGGCGCTCCTCCTGGATCGTCTCGAGGTCCTCGACGCCGAGGTCGTGCACGTGCTGCGCGCCGAGCGAGAGAGTCGTCCACGACAGGATCTGGGCCTCGTACATCGCCTCACCGCCGGGAAGCGCGGACATGCCGATCGTCTCGGTCGCGCGCGGGAGGTACTCGTTGCGTAGGATCGTGAGGAACGCCTCGAGCGCCGGCAGCGCGTCGCTCCGCAGGACGTCGGCGACCGCGGCTCGCGACTCGGCGTCCTCCGCCGGAACGGACATCAGCGCCGGCGAGTCCTCGACCGGGGTCGCCAGCAGCCGTTCGATCTGCGCGACGGTGCGCTCGGCGACGACCCGGGGGGCGGTGACGCCGTCCGCGATCCCGAGCCGGGCGACCTCGCCGACCGCCGCGTAGAACGCGGGGACGGCGCGAAGCCGGGCGAGGTATCGCTGCAGACGCTCCGGCGTGTCGGCGCGCTGGATCGATCCGAGCTCGCCGAGCAGCTGCGACGGCCCCCAGAAATGGCTGGCGACCTGGAGCCGGTCGAGCCGGTGGTCGATCTCGACGAGGCTGCGCTGCGCGATGGCCTCGAGCACGTCGAGCGTCGTCCGCAGGCCGAGATCCTCGACGTCGCGGTCGAGGAGCGCGAGGTCCCGGACGGCGCCCCGGTGCAGCGTCTCGCGCGCGGCGATACCGGCGTCGCCGGGATCGGGGAGGCGGTCGTCGTATCGCTCGTCACCGACCTGGGTCCCGAGGAGCGGCTCGGTCTCAAGCAGCCCCTCCCAGTACCGGTCGACGAGCGCCCGCGCGGCGTCGGCGTCGCTCACCCGAACCCCTTTCGTCTCGATCGATCCGATGCGGCGGAGGTCGGTGCGCGACGCGCCGTGGAAGACCCCATCCTAGTGGGCCGATGGTCCCACACCCCGGCGAGACGCCGCCGCCGTCCGGCTCCGGTGTCGAGGTCAGAGCCCGACGGGCTGCCGGATGACGGTCTTGAGGCGGTCCGGCGGCGTGCGGCGCGGATCCGACAGGTAGATCTCGTGGTGGCGACCGCGCAGCGGGTAGTCGTGCTCCGCGATGAACGCGTGCAGCTTCTCGATCGTCGGCTCTTCCTCGTCGTAGGGACCGACGTGCATCACCTGCGCAGCCAGGCCCTCGCGGAACCGCTCGATACGGACGTATGCGGCCGCCGGCAATCCACGGTCCAGCGCCTCGCCGATCGCACCGTGTGCGAGCTCGTCGGTGACGGCCGGAGGTTGGACGATCATGGCCGTCCACGAGAGCTCACGCGGATCGGACGGCGGCCCGTCGCCCGGCGTCCAGAACATCGCCTCGAGCGGCATGACCGTGAAGTCGTCGTTGGGATCCCGCCGCTTGACCGCGAACTTCGCCGTGAACGACGCCGCGAACAACGCGCCGATCGCCTGCTGGAACGCCGGGTCGGCCGGCCCCCCGCGACCGTCGATCATCAGGTACCGCATCTCGGGAACGTCGACGAGGACCGGCTGGCCGACCGGCGGGTAGTACAGGCGCCGCATCGCGCGTTTGAGGTCGAGCTTTGGCACGCGGGCCTCCTCGGTCATTGACGCTACGCACGGCCCGCCAACGCTCTCAGGGCCGAACGCCCGCCCTCGGCAGGGCCGTTAGAGGAGCGAGCCCTGGTCGCGCAAGGCGCGCGAGCGCCGGCGGCCGGCGGGCGGCTCCTCGGCCGGGTGCTCGACGAGCGCGATGACGCGTGCGCTCATGAACCGGCCGGTGCGAACCGCCTGGCCGCTGCGCGTGACCTCCGAGACCTCTACGACGCCGCGCCCGGTACGAACGTCGACGCGGCGCCCGGCCTTTGTGGCCAGGATCTCGTAGGTCTGCACGCCGTTGCCGGTGTCCACGACCACCTCGACGCGATCACCCTTCACGGGCGAATCGTACGCCCGCTCGCCGACGCCGGCCGCGGCCACGGCTGCGCCTCAGCCGCTAGCATCGGGCCCTCACCACGCGGGAGCGGCGAACCATGGCGATGCTCGAGGGCAAGCAGTTGCTCATCACCGGCGTGCTGACGCGCGACAGCATCGCGTACGGCGTTGCCGAGCTGGCCCAGCGCGAGGGCGCCGACATCGTCCTCACCTCGTTCGGCCGCGCGATGGGCCTGACCGAGAAGACGGCCAAGCGCTTGCCGCAGCCCGTCGACGTGCTGGAGATGGACGCCAACGATCCCGAGCAGGTTCGCTCGGTGCACAAGGCGCTCGAGCGCCGGTGGGGGGCGCTCGACGGTCTGCTGCACGCGATCGCATTCGCGCCGCAGGACGCGCTCGGCGGCAACTTCCTGAACACGCCGTGGGAGAGCGTCGCGACCGCGGTCCAGACCAGCGCGTACTCGCTGAAGGCGATCGCCGCGGAGCTCCTACCGCTGATGGAGGACCGGGGCGCGGGCATCGTGAGCCTCGACTTCGACGCCCAGGTGGCGTGGCCGCTGTACGACTGGATGGGAGTGGCCAAGGCCGGGCTCGAGGCCGTGACGCGGTACCTCGCGCGCGACCTCGGCCCGCACGGCGTCCGCGTGAACTGCGTCTCGGCCGGCCCGCTCCGCACGATGGCGGCCAAGGGGATCCCAGGGTTCAACGACCTCGCGGACGCGTGGGGCGAGCGGGCGCCGCTCGGCTGGGACACCGGCGATCCCACCGCGGTCGCGCGCGCGATCGTGTTCTTCCTCTCCGAGTGGTCGTCGGGCATCACCGGCGAGATCGTGCACGTGGACGGCGGGTACCACGCGATCGGGACGACGCTGCCGTCGGCGGGCATGCCCGCGAGCGACACGACCGGCGAGGACGTCTAGCGCAGGGCGCCGCCGCGGCTGTCCCCCCCGCGGGCGCCGCGTCAGCGAAGCGAGACGCCGAGATCGGCGGCCAACACCCGTTGCGCCCGCTCGATCACCTTGAACGCCTCCTTCAGCCCGTGCCGCGCGACGGGACCGACCTCTCCCGGATCGACGAAGTCGTCGGGCGCTCGTCCGCGATCGAGCTGGCGGACCTGATGGCCCAACCGGACGTCCCACAGGAACCTGAAGGCCTCGGCGAGCCCGTCGGACAGGTCGTCGTCGATCACGCCGGCGCCCGCCGCCGCCCGCAACCGCTCGAGCGTGCGCTTAGGCGTCAGCCCGCGCGAGATCGCGGCAGCCCGCGCGAGGTTGCCGACGATCGTGATGCCGCCGTGCTTGACGTCGAGCCGGCCGGCGTGCTCGCCGCGCGCCTCGACGACGAGGTCGCGGAAGAACCCCGTCGGTGGCCGGTCGTCGAGCGCACGCCGCGAGAGGTGGCGCAGGAACTGCGGGTACGCCGTTGCCGCCCGCACGACCTCGTCGAGCCGCGGCTCCACGTCGAGCGGTCCGGCGACGCGCCGGTAGTCGAAGACGATCGACATCAGGACGCTGCCGGTCGCGCCCGGCCGCTCCATCCACTCGCGGAACTGCGCCTGCCATCCGTCGACCGATCGGCGCAGCGCGCGGTTTGCGGCCATGGCGTCGCCCTTGCAGCGTTCGATGCCGGCGGCGGCGAGCCCGTCCGTCACGAACGTCGCGAGCGGCGCGAACGCACGGTCGAGCTCGTCCTCGTCCTCGGCGCGTGCCTGGTACGCGAGCGCGTGATCCTGGTCGGTGCGGAGGGCCTGCTCCTGCCGCGCCTGGCTTCCGAGGGCCAGCCACGCCCACGGCACCGGCGGCTCGCCGAACCTCGCGATCCCGAGCTCGAGCAGCCGTCGCGTGGTCGCATCGATCACCGTCGCGACGATGTGCCCGACATCCACGGGATCGGCGCTGGAGGCCACGAGAGCGCGGACGACGCTCGGCAGGTCGGCAGCCGCGGCGATCACCTCGTCGACGTCCGACGCCCGGTCGATGGCGCTGGTGATCGAGAACGGCGTGTGCCGGCCGAGCCCCATGAGATCGGTGTCGGTGACGACGCCCGCGAGCCGGCCGTCCTCGCCGCGGACGGGGAAATGGTGGAAGCCGCGGTCGAGCATCTCGAGCAGCACCTCGCCGGCCATCGCGTCGCTCTGGACGGCTACCGCCGGATGCGTCATCACGTCGCGAACCGGCGTGGTCGCCGGATCGCGACGCTCGGCGACGACCTTCATGCGGAGATCGCGATCCGTGATGATGCCCCAGCCGGCCGGCGCGTCGACGAGCAGGCAGGACACGCGTTCCTTCGTCATCATCGCGGCGGCGTCGGCGATGCTCGCGTCGGCGGCGATCGTCACCACCTCGCGCCGGACCAGCGAGCCGACCGAGCGGAAGGGGTCGGCCGCGCGCTCGGCCGCGCGCTCGTCGCCGAGCGCGCCGATCCGGCGCCGCAAGGCGCGCATGACGAACGCGATCCCCGGCGGGGACTCGAGGACGTCCTCGGCGACGTCGGCGGCGACGAGGTAGCAGAGCGTATCGTCGTGCGCGCGGACGCTCGCCGTCGGACTGAACCGGCCGAGAAGCGACCACATCCCGAACGCCTCGCCGGTCGACATCAGGTCGATGAAGCGACCGTCGTCGAGGATCTCGACCTCTCCCTTGCGGATCACGTAGAGGTGGTGCGATGGCTCGCCGGCCTGCTCGAGGATCACGTCGCCGGGTGAGAAGTGCTCGATCTCGACGGCGGCGGCCACGCGGCCGAGGGCCTCGGCGTCCAGCGCGTCGAACGGCGGATGGCGACCGAGGAACGTCGCGACGTCCATCGCTCGCAGCGTATTGCATCGGTGCGGGAGGGCGGCTTCTTCATACGCGCTTAACCGTCGGCTCATGCCCGGCTCAGCCTTCGGCGAGAGGTTCGGGGGCATGTCCGCCCACCGGAACCAGCGCCGCTCGGCCGCCCTTCCGCCGCCACCCGTCGTCGGCTCGCGCTCCGGCAGCGGGATGGACTCGTTCCTCGAGGGGTGGCGGACGATGCCGGCGGTCCTCGTCGTGCTGCGCCTGTTCCTCGGGGGGACGTTCGTCTACGCCGGCGCTCAGAAGCTCCTCGACCCGAACTTCCTGCGGTCGGGCTCGTCCGATTACATCGGCACGCAACTGCAGGGGTTCGCGCAGGGATCACCGATCTCGTGGCTGCTCGACCCGCTGGCGCACGTGGCGGTGCTCGCCGGCCTCGGGATCGCGCTGCTGGAGATCGCGATCGGGCTGGGCACGCTGGTCGGCATCGCGCCGCGGACGATGGCGTTGGCCGGATTCCTCGTGAACCTCGCGCTGCTGCTGTCGGCGACCTGGCACGTCCACCCGTATTTCCTGGGATCGGACTCGGCCTACGCCGTGGCGTGGGCGGCCTACTTCGTTGGGTACGCCGAACACGCTCGGCGATCGCTCGACCCGCGGTTCGCCGCAGGGCCGTCGCGCTCCCGGCATGCCTCGTCGACGGCGATCGGTCGTCGCGAGCTGCTCCGCGGGGCCACGCTCGCCGGCGCGACGCTCGCGACGGGCATCGCCGCGAAGGCGATCTCGGTAACGCCTGCGGCCGCAACGCTCGCGGCGGCCGGCTCCGGGACGCCGATGACCTCGGCGACGACGCGCACGAAGCGGAGCCGCAACGCGTCGTCGACGGGTTCGAGCGACGGCTCGACGTCGTCGACCGCGTCGACGGGCACCCAGCGGTCCGTGTCCGGCACGCCCGTCGCCGAGCTCTCGAGCGTCCCGGTCGGCGGCGCGATCGGGTTCCAGGCGCCGGGTGGGACGCCGGCGGCGCTCGTGCGGCTCGGCCGCAACGACGTCGTCGCGTACAGCCGGGTCTGCACGCACGCCGGGTGTCTGGTCGGGTACGACACGAGCCAGCGGATCCTGTACTGCCCGTGTCACGGGGCCGAGTACGACCCGGCGCGCGGCGGCGCGGTGATCGGCGGCCCAGCTCCTCGTCCGCTCCCCGAGATCACGGTCCAGATCGACCCCTCGACCGGCGAGGTCGTGGTTCCGAACGCTTGACCTCGACCCGCCGCCCGTCTACCGGAGGTCGGCGGCCGTCAGCTGGTTCCCGTACGGGCCGCGTCCCGCAACACACCACGCCCCGCACATGGCCGCCAGCTCGAGCGCCCTCGGCACGTCCAGCCCGGCGCCGAGGGCGAACGTCAGCCCCGCGGCGAAGCTGTCGCCGCCGCCGTACGTGTCGACGAGCGGCCCCGGCAGGGCGACCGCGTCGAACCGCCCCTTCGAGCCGTCGGCGGCGGCGAACACGCCGCCCCGCGCGCCGTCCGTCAGGACGACGAGCGTGGGCGGGTGCCGCAGCGCCGAGGGGTCCCAGCGCTCCGATGGGTCGCGCCCGCTCCCGACGACCGCGTCGAGCGGCACACCGGCGTCCGCGAGGAGGTCGAGCACCCGCGTCGTCGCGACCAGCACGCGAGCGCGCCGCGCGGCACCCAACGCCGCCGCGTCGCCGGCGGTGAAGTAGACGGCGTCGATCCGCTCCAGCTCGTCCCACGGGAGCGGATCCGCGGCCTCGGGATGGAGCCGCCCGCCGAGGGTCGTGATCGTGCGCTCGCCGTTCGGGTCGATGAACGTAACGCCGCGACGTGTCGGGTTCCGGCGCGTCACGGCCTCGACGCGGGGCCCGAGCGACTCGAGCTCGAGGTGCGCGCGCTTGCCCGTGCCGTCGCGCCCGAGCGCCGTGAAGAACGTGCAGTCGTCCGACAACTTGTGCAGCTGGACGGCGGCCACGGCGCCGCCGCCCGCCGGCTCTTCCCACCAGTCCGCCGAGTGCACGATCTCGCCGGGGGCCGGGACGTGATCGACCCGCGCGAACTCGATCCATTCCACGTGACCGACGACGGCCGTCCGCATGTGCGCAGCGTATCCTCGGGCGGGTGGGGGATGAGCGACGGCTGACGAGCTTCAGCCACGGCGCCGGATGCGGCTGCAAGCTCGGCCCGAGCGAGCTCGCCGGCGTCCTGTCGAGCCTCGCGCTGCCGTCCCTCTCCGATGATCTCCTGGTCGGCGCCGACGCCGGCGACGACGCGGCGGTCGTGCGCATGCCGGACGGGCGTGCGCTGATCGCGACGCTCGACTTCTTCACGCCGATCGTCGACGACCCGTACGACTGGGGCCGGATCGCCGCGACCAACGCGTTGTCCGACGTCTACGCGATGGGCGGTCGGCCGTTCCTCGCGCTCAACATCGTGAGCTGGCCGGTGGACGATCTGCCGCTCGAGATGCTCGGCCAGGTCCTGCAGGGCGGGATCGACGCCGCGACGAAGGCGGGAGCGGCCGTCGCCGGCGGCCACTCGATCACCGATCCCGAGCCGAAGTACGGGATGGTCGCGCTCGGCCTGGCGGATGCCGAGCGCATCGTGCGGACCTCGACGCTCGCCCCCGGTGCCGAGCTGGTCCTCACGAAACCGCTGGGGCTCGGGATCATCTCGACCGCGATCAAGCGTGGAACGGCGACGGGCGAGCAGATCCGGACGGCGATCGACACGATGACGACCCTCAACGATGCCGCGTCCGAGGCGATGCTCGCGGCCGGCGCGATCGCCGCCACGGACGTGACGGGGTTCGGGCTGCTCGGGCACCTGCATCGGATGGCGCTCGCCTCCGGGTGTTCGGCGGCCGTGGACGCCTCGGCCGTCCGCGTGCTCCCCGGCGTCCTTGAGCTCGCCCGATCCGACGTCGTGCCCGGCGGCACGAAGCGGAACCTCGCGTACGTTCGGCCCCACACGGACTTCGGGGACCTGACCGAGCCCGAGCAGGCGGTCCTCGCCGATGCCCAGACCTCGGGCGGGCTGTTGATCGCGACCCGCGACCCGGACGCCCTCGAGCACGCGCTGATCGAGCGCGCCCTGCCGTTCGCTCGGATCGGCGCCGCCGAGGCGGGCGCCGCGGGCGGCATCAGGATCGAGGGCCGGCTCGCCGGTTGAACGGCCGGTCAGGGAATACCACCCGGCTGGTAGCGTTCCTTGCAGGTGCGAATGCTCGAGCTGGACAAGGGTCTCTACGACGAGATGGTGGAGCACGGCCTCCGCGAGTTCCCGAACGAGGCGTGCGGGCTGCTCGCCGGCAAGGAGGGCCGTGCCGTCAGGTACTTCAGCTTGACCAACGCCGACGCCAGCCCCGCCACGTTCCGGCTCGACCCGGTTGAGCACCACCGCGTCCACACCGAGCTCGACCAACAGGGATGGGACCTGCTCGGCATCTTCCACACGCACACCCACTCCGGGCCGTATCCGTCGGCGACCGACCGGCGCCGCGCGATGTGGCAGGACACCGAGGAGCCGTCCTATCCCGACGCCTACTACCTGATCATGTCGCTGGCGGACCGCGCGAGCCCCGAGCTTCGGGCCTTCCGCATCGGCGCCGAGCAAGCGGTCATCGAGGAGGAGCTGACGATCGCATGAGCGCACCGTTCACCGAGGAGCAGGTCCGCCGGTACGCCCGCCACATCATCCTGCCGGGCATCGGCGGCGAGGGGCAGCGTAAGCTGCTCGACGCGAAGGTCCTGGTCATCGGTGCGGGCGGACTCGGCTCGCCGGTCGCGATGTACCTCGCGGCCGCGGGTGTGGGAACGCTCGGGATCCTCGACTTCGACAAGGTCGACGAGTCCAACCTCCAGCGACAGATCCTGCACTCGACGGCGGATGTCGGCCGCCCGAAGGTCGAGAGCGCGGTCGACCACCTCCGGGCGCTCAACCCCACGATCGAGCTCGTCGGCTACGACACGATCCTGCACTCGGGCAACGCGTTCGAGATCCTCGAGCCGTGGGACGTCATCGTCGACGGCACCGACAACTTCCCGGTCCGCTACCTCGTCAACGACGCGACGCAGTTCCTGGGCAAGCCGCTCGTCTACGGCTCGATCTACCAGTTCGACGGCCAGGCGACGGTGTTCATGCCGGGACGAGACGCGCCGTGCTACCGGTGCCTGTTCCCGCAGCCGCCGCCCCCCGGGACGGTTCCTTCGTGCGCCGAGGGCGGCGTGTTCGGCGTGCTGCCGGGCATCGTCGGCAGCATCCAGGCGACCGAGGCGATCAAGCTCATCACCGGGCTCGGCGAGCCGCTGATCGGCCGGCTGCTGATCTTCGACGCGCTCCAGATGGACTTCACCACCGTGAAGGTCCGTTGGGACGCCGACTGCCCCGTGTGTGGCAAGGAGCCGAGCATCACCGAGCTGATTGACTACGAGGCGTTCTGCGGTCTCACGCCCGGGCAGGCGCCGCCCGAGGCCGAGCACGGCGTGTCCACCAACCCATAAAGAGGAGAGCGAACGGAGATGTCGGTCAAGGTGAAGCTGCCGCAGATCCTGCGCAAGCACGCGGGCGGCGAGGCGGTGGTTCAGGCGGACGGCTCGACCCTGCGCGAGCTGCTGAAGGACCTCGAGTCCCGCTACCCGGGGATCACGAAGAACGTCGTGAACGACGACGGGGCGCTCCACCGGTTCATCAACGTCTACGTGAACGACGAGGACGTGCGGTACCTCGGCTCGCTCGAGACGGCGGTCGCCGAGGGCGACACCGTCTCGCTCCTTCCCGCCGTTGCGGGCGGCCACCGGTAGGACGGCGCGGGACCCGCGTCGACGGGATCAAGGAGACGACGCGACCAGCCTGCGTCGCAGCTTGGTCACCTCGCCCCCGAGGAGGAAGAGCCACATGGCGAGGTAGAGGAACGCCAGCAGCCCGAAGAGCGCACCGATCGCACCGTACAAGGCGCGAGAACGCGCGACGACATGGTCGACGTAGACGGCACCGAACCGTTCGAGGAGGAGAAACGCGATCGTGAACGCCGTTCCACCGGCGACATGCTCGCGGAACGACGGAGCCTCGGCGCCGGGCGTCATCGCCCGGTACACCGCCGCCCACACGACGACGCCGGCCGCCAGTAGCACCACGTGGGCCAGAAGGTCCCCGGTCACGGCCGCGAGACTCGAGACGTCGAGCGTCGTGAGCCATGACGCCGCGGCGGTGTAGGCGATCAACAGGAGCAGCACCGGCACGCCGGTGGCGATGGCGGCGAGCCGTCCGGTGACCAGCCCGAGCAACTCGGTCGCGAACACCGCGCCCAGCGCATGGCGAACGCGAACGGCGAACCCGGACGCGGCCCACATCAGGGCGAGGACCCCGACGATCCCGGCTCCGGCGACCGCCGCCGGACTCAGCCGGAGGCCGCTGCCGATCAACTCGCCCAGCCCGGGGATGGCGGACTCGGCGGCCGAGAGGAGGCGTTGCGCGGCGTCGGGACGATCCGAGAAGAACCGCTCGACGACCGTGACGGCGAGCAGCAGGAAGGGCGGGATCGACAGGAGGGCGCCGTAGGTCATCGAGCCCGCCTCGACGCCCACCTGATCGATCCGGATCATCCGCAGGATCTCCAGCGCCGGGTCGCCCACGGAACGCCACACCGTGGGGAAGCGCACCTCGATGCTTCGCACCAGACGGGAGGCGATGTTCGGCTCGTCAGACCCCATGCTCGACGGCACGTCGCCAGCGTAGAGGGGGGCACGCTCGCACGCTGGGATAATCGCCCGATGCGGTTCGACAACGTCCTGGAGGCGATCGGCAACACCCCGCTGGTCGGCATCCCGGAGATGTCGCCGAATCCTGGCGTCCGCATCTGGGCCAAGCTCGAGGGCGCCAACCCCACCGGGTCGACGAAGGACCGGATCGCCAAGGCGATGGTCGAGGACGCCGAGGCGAAGGGCCTGCTCACACCGGACAAGACGATCCTCGAGCCGACCTCGGGGAACACAGGGATCGCGCTCGCGATGGTCGCGCGCCGCAAGGGCTACAAGCTCACCGTCGTGATCCCCGACAATGCCAGCGAGGAGCGGATCCGCCTGCTCGAGCTGTTCGGCGCCGAGATCGTGTACTCGCCGGGCGACAAGGGGACGAACGGCTCGATCGACATCGCGCGCCGGCTCGCGCGGGACGAGCGCTACGTGATGCTCTTCCAGTACGGGAACGCGGCGAACCCCCGGGCGCACTACGACGGCACCGCGGTCGAGATCCTCCGCGACCTCCCCGAGGTCACGCACTTCGTGGCCGGGCTCGGGACCGGTGGGACGCTGACCGGGACCGGGCGCCGGCTGCACGAGCACGACCCGAACATCAAGGTGATCGCCGCCGAGCCGGAGCTCGGCGACTTGGTGTACGGGCTGCGATCGCTGGACGAGGGGTTCGTGCCGCCGATCTTCGACGAGTCCGTGCTCGACGCGAAGTTCCTCGTGAATTCGTCGGACTCGTTGAGGGCGACGCGCGAGCTCACGCAGAGGGAAGGCGTCTTCGCCGGCATCTCGTCCGGCGCGGTCGTGCACGTCGCGCAGCGCGTCGCCGAGCGCACCGACCGGGGCGACATCGTGTGCCTGCTGGCCGACGGCGGCTGGAAGTACCTTTCGACCGACGCGTGGGCCGCCGAGCTCGAGCAGGCCGAGAAGCGGGTCGCGGAGACGCTGTGGTGGTAACGCGTGGGCGATAGCCGCCCGATCGGCGTGTTCGACTCCGGCGTCGGCGGCCTGACGGTGGTCCGCGCGATCCTCGATCTCCTGCCGCACGAGCGGATCCTCTACGTCGGCGACAACGCGCGGTTCCCGTACGGACCACGGTCCAACGAGGAGATCCGCGCCTTCGCGCTCGAGATCGCCGGGTATCTCGTCTCGCGCGACGTGAAGATGCTCGTCGTCGCGTGCAACTCGGTCGAGGTCGCGGCGATCCGCGACGTCGCCGACGCCGCCCGGGTGCCCATCGTGGGCGTCGTCGAGCCGGGAACGCGCGCCGGCGTCCGCGCCACGCGCAACGGCCGCGTCGGCGTGATCGCCACCGAGGCCACCGTTCGCAGCGGCGCCTACGAGGCCGCGGTCGCCGAGACGCACGCCTCCGCACACGTCGTCTCGCGGGCGTGCCCGGCGTTCGTCGACTTCGTCGAGCGCGGGGACACGTCCAGTGACGAGTTGCTTTCCGTTGCGCGCGAGTATCTTGTGCCGCTGAGGGAGGAAGGGGTCGACACCTTGATCCTGGGCTGCACGCACTATCCGATGCTGTCCGGATTGATCCAGTACGTAATCGGCGACGACGTCGTGCTGGTCTCCTCCGCCGAGGAGACCGCCAAAGACGTCTACGCCGCGCTCGTTGAGAACGACCTCCTCCGGCCCGAGGGTGACGAGCCCGAGCACGAGTTCGTGACGACGGGCGACCCCGCGGCGTTCCGAGCTGTCGCCCACCACTTCCTCGGCCCCGACGTGGGAAGCGTCGGGACAGCCGAGATCCGCAGTGCCGCTCAAGCAGCGAGCGCGAACGCGCGAGCGGTAGCGGCGAATGAAAGGGAGGCGTCGTGGAGCTGATCGTCCTGGGTGCCAACGGCACATGGCCGGAGGAGGGCGGCGCGTTGAGCGGCTACCTCCTGCGGCAGGACGGGTTCAACCTGTGGGTGGACTGTGGCTCCGGAACGATGGCCAACCTGCAGAAGTACATCTCGATCGGCGATATCGACGCGATGATCATCACGCACGAGCACGCCGACCACTGCGTCGACGTGTATCCGCTGTTCTACGCGCGGTACTACGCCGGTCAAGGTCCCAACGGGATGCCGCTGTACATCCCGAAGGGGTTCGGCACCCGGCTGAACGGTCTGCTGTCCGACGAGAGCATCAGCGCGTTCCACGAAGGCTTCGCCGTGCATGAGGTCATCCCGGGGGACGAGTTCGAGGTCGGTCCGCTCCGGGTCAAGGCACGCGGCATGTCGCATCTCGGGCTTCCGGCGCTCGGGTTCCGCATCGATAACGACGGCACGTCGCTGTGCTACACCGGCGACACCGGCCCGACGCACGAGCTGGTGGAGCTCGCGCAGAGCTCCGATGTCCTCCTCGCCGAAGCGACGTACCAGGACGGTGATCAGCTGACCTCGTTCCATCTGTCCTCGCGCCAGGCCGCCGAGCACGCGCGCGATGCGCGGGTCGGTCGGCTGGTCCTCACCCACATCCTGCCGACTCACGACAAGGCCCAGTCGATCCGCCAGGCGGCCGAGGTGTTCGAGGGGCCGATCGACGCGGCGGTCGAGGGGTTCACGATCGAGGTCGGGGAGTGACGGAACGGCCGGACGGCCGCGGGCCGGAGGATCTGCGGCCGGTCAAGGTCGAGCTCGGGTTCCAGGAGTGGGCCGAGGGCTCGGTGCTGCTCGAGATGGGCCGGACCAAGGTGCTCGTCGCCGCGTCGTTCGAGGACCGCGCGCCCAAGTTCCTGCAGGGCTCGGGCAGGGGGTGGGTCACCGCCGAGTACTCGATGCTGCCGCGCGCCACGGCCGAGCGCACGGCGCGCGAGGTCGGCAGGGGCCGGCCCTCCGGGCGGACGCAGGAGATCCAGCGGCTCGTCGGCCGGTCGCTCCGCGCCGTCACCGACCTCAAGAAGCTCGGCGAGACGACGATCTGGGTCGACTGCGACGTGCTCCAGGCCGATGCCGGCACGCGAACCGCGTCGATCACCGCCGGCTACATCGCGCTGGCGCTCGCGGTCCGGACGCTCGCCGAGCGCGGTCTCGTCAAAAAGGGCGCGCTGACCGACAGCGTCGCGGCCGTCAGCGCCGGGATGGTCGGCGGGGAGGCGATCCTCGATCTCGCATACGAGGAGGACGCCCGCGCCGACGTCGATTTCAACGTCGTGATGACGGGCTCGGGCAAGCTGGTCGAGCTGCAGGGAACCGCCGAGGGCGAGCCGTTCTCGCGCGAGCAGCTCACGGCGCTCGTCGACCTCGCGGAGTCCGGCATCCGCCGGCTGACCGAGATCCAGCGCCAGGTCCTCGGCGAGTGACGTTCCCCGAACGCCTGGCGATCGCGTCGCGCAACCCGGGCAAGATCCGCGAGATCCTCGCGATCTGCGTCGAATGGCCGGTCGAGTGGCTTACGGCCGACGAGCGCTGGCCGGAGGTCCAGGAGAGCGGCTCCACCTACGTGGAGAACGCGTTGCTGAAGGCGCGGAGGGTGGCCGAGGTCCTCGGCATCCCGGCCGTGGCCGACGACTCGGGGATCGAGGTCGACGCGCTCGGCGGCGGGCCCGGCCCCCGCTCGGCGCGGTACGCGGGCGAGGACGCGAGCGACGAGCAGAACCTTCGAGCGCTGATCCGTGCGATCTCCGGCGTGCCCTCCTCGGGGCGCACGGCCCGGTACCGGTGCCTGGCCGCGGTGGCGTGGCCGGACGGCCGCGAGGTCTCGGCCGAGGGGATCTGCGAGGGCCTGCTGGAGCCCAAGCCGCGGGGAAGCGGGGGGTTCGGCTACGACCCGATCTTCGTGCCGGCGGGCTGGGACCGGACGATGGCCGAGCTCGGGGCCGCCGAGAAGGACCGGATCAGCCACCGCGGGAAGGCGTTCCGCGCCCTGGCCGAGCGGCTCCGCACGTCGTAGGGCTCAAGCGGTCGCCCGCGGAGGCCGACGACTACCCAAAACGGGGGTCGACGGGATGAACCACGCGGCATCGGGACCGGGTCGGACGGGCGCGTCCTCGCGCGGCCGTGCACCGGGTCGCGACCGCCGGCACCTCCTGCTCCTCACCGAGGCGTTCTTCGCGGAGCGCTCGCCGGCGTTCGTGATCGTGGCCTCGACCCTGCTGGTCGGCGTGATCTTCTCCGCGGACATCGCGACCGGCCGGACGCTGTCCCCGTCGCTGTTCTACCTGCTTCCCGTGGCGCTGATGACGTGGCGGCTGGGTCGCCCGGCAGGCGTCATCATCGCGGCCGTCTCCGCGATCGCCTGGACCGCCTCGGACATCGTGTCGAAGGCCTACGGACCCGGCGCGGTGGCGCCCTACTGGAACGCCGTCGTCCGGTTCGCGGTGCTGTACATCGTCGCCTCGTTGCTCGCGACGATCCGCTCGCGGATGCAGGCCGAGCACGATCTCGCCGACGAGGCGATGGGCGCTGCGGACGAGCTCCGAACGCTGAACGACGTGAAGGACACGCTGCTGCACGCCGTGTCCCACGACCTCCGCGGCCCGATCGCGGCGATCGTCGGCTCCGCGCAGAGCCTCGGGCGGCGCGGGGCCCTGCACCTCTCCGCGGTGGACGAGGACACGCTCATCGACGGGATCCTGCAAAGCGGGCGCAAGCTCAACCGGATGGTGGGGGACCTGCTCGACCTCGAGCGGCTCGATCGCGGGGTGGTCGAGCCGGACCGCGCGCCGACCGATCTCGGGTCGCTCGTCAGCCGCGTCGTCGACGAGGCGACGTACGCCGACCACCACCCCATCCACGTCGAGGTGTTCGAGGCGGTCGAGATGAACGTCGACGCCGGGACCATCGAGCGGATCGTCGACAACCTGGTCGTGAACGCCGTGAAGCACACGCCGCCAACGACGGCGATCCACGTCCGGGTCGAACGGTGCGACGGAGGCGCCATGCTCTCCGTCGAGGACGAGGGCCCCGGCGTGCCCGACGAGGTCAAGGCCGTGATCTTCCAGCCCTTCCGTCAGGGCGCCGGCGTCCAGTCCGGTGTCGGCATCGGACTGTCTCTCGTCGCGAAGTTTGCGGCGCTCCACGGCGGCCGGGCGTGGGTCGAGGACCGGGCAGGCGGCGGTTCGGCGTTCCGGGTGTTCCTGCCCGGCGAGACGCGCGCGCCGTACCGGTCCGAGCCGACCACCACCGCCCGCGTCTGACCTTCCCGTCGAACGCGGGGCGACCGGCCTGAGTAACGCCATGCACGTGTCGGGGAGCCTTCGGTTCGACCATCTCGAACACCGGAGGCGAGCCATGAAGCTGAACGAGGCGGCCGAGCAGTTCCTGTCCGAGAAGCGGATCGCCGTCACCGGCGTATCGCGGACGCCGACGGGACACGGGGGGAACATCGTGTACTTGCGGCTGCGTCAACGGGGCTACGACGTCTTCCCCGTGAACCCGAACGCCGAGGAGGTCGAGGGCGACCGGTGCTTCCCGGACGTCGCCTCGATCCCGGGCGGCGTCGGTGCCGTGGTGATCGCGACGGCGCCGGCCCAGGCGGACGGCACGATGAAGGAGTGCGTCGACCTCGGCGTCCGCAAGGTGTGGATGCACCGTTCCGTCGGCGGGGGGAGCGTGTCCCCGACCGCCACCGCGCTCGGCCGTTCGAACGGGATCACCGTGATCGACGGCGGCTGCCCGCTGATGTTCGGGCCGACCGCCGACGGCGGGCACAAGGTGATGCGGTTCGTCTGTTCGCTGACGGGCGCCGTTCCTCGCTCGGTGTAGGTGTCCGAGTCAGCGGCGCCAGCGTCTCACGACCGGCCCCGATCGCCCGGATCACCTGTCGTCATCCGAAGCAGAACGAGGGTGTCTCGGCGGACGCCGTCTCGGATGCCGGGCTCAGCCGTCCCCGGGCGACCGACCGCAGGACGTAGTAATACGTGTCGCCGAAGCCGAGACCGACATCGCGGAAGGACGTGGTTCGGCGTCCGGCGATGCGGGCGATGAACTCGAATCCCCCGGTCGGCGACGTGCTTCGGTACACCTCGTACCCGCTCGTGCGCGATACCGTCGGAACCCACGAGACGTCCACGCGAGACTTCAGGAAGCCATCGCAGGCCCCTTGGGCAACGATGCCGGTCGGTGCGAGCAGGGGGGGCGGCGTGTGCGGCGTCTCGTGCGCTTGCAGCATCAGCGCCCGCGCGATGGGGAGCGCGGTTATCGTCACGAGCGCGAGGCCGGCGATCGCGGCGACGCCCGCCGCCCACCGTCGCCGTCGGGTCGGGACGACGCCGGGAAGCGGCATCGTGCTCGAATCTGCGCGGAGGGGAGGCGTCGGCCACAGACGGATGTTCGCGCGGAGCGGCAGTGTCGCGGCGCCCGGCCCCGGAAGGTCGGTCGTCTCGAGCGCAGCGAGCAGCGCCGCGCCCGAGGAGAACCGGTGTTCCGGCTCCTTCATGAGGCATCGAAGGGCGACCTGCTCCAGCCGCGGTGGCACGTCCCCTCTCAGCGCGCTCGGGGGGACGGGTATGGCATGCAGATGTTGGGCCGCGACGGCAGCGGGCGATGCGCCCTCGAAGGGCGGGCGGCCGGTCACCATCTCGTACAGGACGCAGCCGAACGAGTACACGTCGGAGCGAGCGTCGCCGTCACGACCCTCGACCTGTTCGGGCGAGACGTACGCGACGGTGCCGGGCGGGCTCGGGGAGCCATCGAGTGCCGGCGTCAGTTCCTCCACGCGCGCGAGACCGAAGTCGAGGACCTTCGCGCGCCCGTCGGGCCGGACGATGACGTTGCCGGGCGCGATGTCGCGATGGGTCACCCCGCGCGAGTGCGCGTATGCGAGCGCGTCGGCGACGTCGCGAGCGATCCGCAGGCCGACGGCCGGAGGGAGCGGCGCCGCGTAGGCGAGGATCTGGCGGAGGCTGCGACCCGGTACGAGCTCCATCACGATGAACGCGTGGGCGCCCGCGACGACGAGGTCATGGACGGCGACGATATTCGAGTGCACCAGTCCGGCCGCGGTGCGAGCCTCGCGACGCAGGCGAGCGATGGAGCGTCGGTCGCCGCTCCCAAGATCGTGCAGAACCTTCACCGCGACGTCGCGCCTCAACACCTCGTCGCGGGCCTCGTACACCTCTCCCATCCCGCCCCGACCGAGGAGCGAACTGAGCGAGTATCGCCCGGCCAACACGTGACCGACCAGTGACCTTCCGCCGAGGAGCTGCGTGCCGGACACGCATCGAATCGTAGCCCGTCTCCCGGGAACCGGGGAAGTGGATGAACCCGAGTGACACAACGCAGCGCGGCGCCGAGGACGCTAGCGACCAAGGTTGCATGGTCGCAGACAACAGGGTGCGTGGGTACGTCTCATTCCGTGTCGTTCGGTGCGGTTCTATGCTGACACGTATCGCCGTGTTGTGAGCAAGGTGCTAGCGGTCCGCACCGCCCGGCACTTACGGACGGTCACCGGTCGCCGGTCGGATACCGTCCTCGCTCGTATCGCGCTCTTCCGGTCCCGCGAGCTCGAACGCCCGCGATCGTTCCGGCGTTTGCTCCGCCGGCCGTTCGGCGCGAGCTGCGCTCCGACGGGGGCGGGCCGTGCTCCACCACAGCTCGAGGCCGATGGAGAGGGCGACGATCGCACCGAGCGCCGCCATCGCGCCCTCCTCGTGGACCAGCGTCGTCGTCACGAACACAACGAGGGTGACCGTCGTCGTCAGCACGCCGATCAGCAGCGGGAGGAGGCGCGCGCCTGTTTCGTTGCGAACGCGGATGTGCCCGAGCGTCACCGACGAGAAGATCAGCAACGCCACCGCGCTGCCGATTGAGGCGATCGCCGACAGGTTGAACGCGACCGTGAGGACCAGCGTCGCGCCGACCATGACCAGCATGCCGACCGGTGCGCGCCGAACGTGCCGGCCGAACATCGGCGGGAAGCGGCCGTGCGCGGCGAGATCGATCGAGAGGTCGCCGGCGGGATAGATCCCCGAGTTGGTCGCACCGGCCGTCGCGAAGAGCCCCGTAAGGCTCATGAGCCAGAACCCGAGATCGCCGAGCGTCGGCTTCGCGGCGACGGCGATCGCCGTCCCGCCGGACGAGATGACCTCCTGGACCGTCAGCGTGCCGAACACGCCGAGCGCGACCGCGACGTACGTGATCGTCGCGATCCCGAGCGCCAGGTACATCGCCCGTGGGAGCTCGCGAGCCGGATCGCGCAGGTCCTTCGCGGTGAACGTCACGATGCCAAAGCCGAGGAAGGCGAAGAACGTGAGCGCGATGCTCGAGACGATCTCGCGCACGCCCGGATACCGCGAGGGAGCGAGGAGCGACGGGTCCATGTTCACGATCGTCACGACCGCGAACAACAGCAGGATGCCGACGACGATCCAGACGATGACAGATTGGACCTTCGCGACGGCGCCCGAGCCGACGACGTTCACGGCGAGCATCACCAGGAGGATCGCGGCGGCGAAGACCTTGACCCAGACGGCGCCGGCGTCGTCGCCGACGAAGGACGCCGCTGCGTAGCTGCCGAACGACACCGCGACGAGCGCTGTGACGACGATGTTCGACGCGTACGTCAGCCAACATGCGGCGCCGGTGACATGTCCGTCGCCGAACCCTCGCGCCACGTACTCGAGCAGCCCGCCAGCCGACGGGAAGCGGGCGCCGAACTTCGCGAACGAGTAACCCTGGAAGGCCGCGACCACGCCGGCGAGCAGGAACGACAGCCACACGGCGGCGCCGGCGACGGCGCCGGCCTCGCCCAGGAGCGCGAAGATACCGGCGCCCACCATCGCGCCGACGCCGATGAACGCGGCCTCGCGAACGGTGATGTGGTCCTTCTTCATGCTCACGGCCGCACCTCCGTGCGCTCCTCGGTCGTCTTCTGCTTGTCCTTCGGGCGGAGGAGGCTGGGGGTCAGGTCCTTCGGTTCCGGCGACTCCCATCGGCGCCAGTGCGCCACCGCCCGGATGACACAGATCACGACGACGGCGCTCAGCTCGGCGACGACCTTGTTGACCTCGAATCCCGAGACGAGGGCGACGTACAGAGCGGCGCCGAGCAGCGCCGCCGAGGCGTAGGGCGGACCCCGCCGAAGCATGCGGGGCGGGGTCTCGCCGACGAGCACGTCGCGGACGACGCTCCCCCCGACCCCGGTCACGGTGCCGAGCAGGATCGCCGAGGCCGTGGGCAGTCCTCGGCTCAGGCCGCCCTGCGCGCCGATCACGCTGAACAGCGCGAGGGACAGCGAGTCGATGAGCTGAAGGACCAGCCGCATCCGGTTGACGGCGCCGGCCAGGAAAGCGCCGACGAGGGCGGCGCCGGTGACCGTCCAGAGGTACCAGGGGCTCCGCAGGGCGAGCGGGACGCGCGAGAGCAGGATGTCACGGATGATGCCCCCGCCGAGGCCGCTCACCAGCCCGAGCGCGAGGATGCCGATCAGATCGAGCCCGCGGTTCTTCGCGAACAGTGCGCCGGCGAGCGCGCCCGCGACGACGGCCGGCAGCTCGATCCACAGCGGTGGTCTCAACACCGCGGCGACCATGATCCAACTGTCGCCGGGCGAGGCGGCTTCAGGCATCACCCCGTCGGCACGACGGACGTAGACGCGGGCCGGCGCCCCTCCGCGTTCGGCGGCCGGCGCCGCTGGGTGCTAGCCGACCGCGCGGGCGATGACGAAGACGACGCCAACGGCGAACGCGACCATCGCGACCGACGCCATCAGCAGGAAGATCCGGAACCCGCGGAGGATGCCCGGAACCTCGTCGAGCGCGTTGTGCGCGCGCTCGACGGCGTGGTCTCGAAGGCTGCCGTACGGGCGGACGACGGTGACCGTCGAGGGCCGCCTGCTTCCCCGTAACCGACCGACTGCTTGCCTCATCGACGACCTCCGGGCCGCTCACGCCTGGGCCCGGACGGGCCCCGGAAACTCTCCATCCACGGTACGACGAGATCCCCGCTTTCGTAAACCGACGGCCGATGGCGCCGACCTGTCGTTCGGTGCTGTCGTGAACGATATATGAGCAGAGGACCACGATAGGCTGCGCCGGTCGTGGCCACCTGGGCTGAGTTCGCGAACGCCGAGCCGGACCTCGCCGCCTTCGGCAGGCAGCGGATGGACGGTCGGATCGTCTACCAGGCGACGCTCCGGCTCGACGGCGCGCCGCGTGTGCACCCGGTCTCGCCCTGGATCGGAGCCGGGCTCCTCTGCGTCTCGTTCCGGGACAGGAGCCCGAAGTTGCGCGAAGTCGCGCGCGACCCGCGATACGCGTTGCACACGGCGCAGCCGTGGGAAGACCACGCCGGCGAGCACGGGGAGTTCATGGTGCGGGGATGGCTCGAACAGATCTCGCCCTCCCACCCGGCGCTGGTGGCGCGCCCCGCTCAGCCGCCGTACGGGCTCGTCCATTACGCGTGCTCGATCGAGGAGGCCGTCGCGACGGAGTACTCGGACGATGAGATGCCGATCTATCGCCTCTGGAAGGATCCTCAGGCGCGGTGACCGCGGAGGCGCCGGGCCGTTCGGATACGCACAGAGCCTCGTGACGCCTCACCCGGCTGCACCCACGACGCGGTAGAGACGCCACCGGTCAGGTACGCCTGTGAGTTCGTGCACGCCGGTGTCTTCGAATGACAGTCCGAGCCTGCGACAAGGTCCTTCACGGTCTGGGGCACGAGCACCTCTGACGGACCGCCCATCGCCCCGACCCGGGCGCCGATCGCGACCCCCAAGCCGGCGATATCGTCGCCGTCGAGTTCAACCTCACCGGTATGCAGGCCGCTCCGTACCTCGATGCCTAAGGGTCGGACATGCTCGGCGATCGCCCGTGCGCAATAGACGGCGCGCGCCGGTCCTTCGAAGGTCGCGAGGAATCCGTCGCCCATCGTCTTGATCTCCCGACCGCGTCGGTCAGACCGAACGGGAAAATCGGGTGTCCTCCAGTAGTAGATGACGGGAGCGAACAGCGCAAGCGCCGTGACGCGCTCCGGATACGACGCCGCGAACAACAGCATGATCGTGCCGCCGGCCTCCGCGCCGAAGAGCGCAACGCGTTCCGAGCCGACCGCGCGCAAGACCGCTCTGAGGTCCTCGACGCCCTTCTGATCGACATCGCATCGACGGATGCCGGGCGATCCGAGACACCGAGGCCCCGACGATCGAAGAGGATCACCCGTGCGAACTCTCCGAACGATCCCAAGAGTGTGGCCCACTGGGGGACGTCCCAGAAGGCGTCGACGTTTGACATGAACGGCATGTGGATCACCAGGTCGTGCGGGCCGTAACCGAACACCTGGTACGCGATGTGAACGCCATCCTCGGTTATCGCGTACCGAGTGATCGGGCGGTCCACGTCACGCCCCGACGGACGCCGGTCACCCGGCTCCCCCTTGAGCTCATGCTCACCGCCCGGATCTCACGGTGGCATCCTGTCGTCCCTACGCGCCGCTCCGGCAACCGGCGTCGACCCAGCCGCAGGAATCGGAGAAGACGGCCCCTTGTCCCGATCCGGGCGCGGAGGTTTCGACGGCGCCGCGCTACTTGTGGCGCGTCGGTCGCTCAGGGCCCAAGAGCATGAGATTCCGTCGATCGTGCAGCCCGGTCTTCCGCAGGATGTTCTGGACGTGTGTCGCCGCGGTCGCCCGCGAGATGTGGAGGGTCTCGCCGATGTCGAGGTCGGAGAGCACGCCCTGCCTGATCACGTCGAGCACTTCGTGCTCCCGCGCGGAGAGCTCGGCCGCTCTCTCTGAGACCTGCGACGGCAACCGATCGGTGATGGCGTCGACCATCGACTGAGCCCTCCCGAGGATCGGGAATGGCGCAACCCCATCATGACCGCCAACGTCGTGACGACGACGGTGACACGCACCGCCGGGAGAGGGCCGAGAAGCATGTCGCCCCAGCGGACGACACGAGGTCATCTCGCATGGCGAAATGAAGAAGGTGCTGGAGGGAGGTCGCCCCGAACAGGACGCAGGCGGCCGACGCGCCGGCGCTCGCGACCCTGAACGTCCCGCGTGCCCGCCTCGCCGTCGATGCGAGCCAACCCGCAAGACCGAGCAGCAGGAGCGTCGCCGCTCCTTCCATGACGATGATGTAGGTCCTCAAACCCTTGCCCCGCAGCGAAAGACGAAAACGTACCCCAGGGCGAACCGTCCTCGCCAGGGGCGGCGACTCGTGCGTGCGCGGCTACCGGAAGGCCTGTACGAGGACCGTGAGCGTTTCGTCCCGTTCCTGTATTGAGGTCCGCGGCCCGTCGCGTAAAGGGTTCTTCGTCGGGCGGCGAGGGGTCAGCACGCTGAGGAGGGGACGAAGATGAGATCCGTACGGGCCGCGACCATGGGGGCGGTCGCGCTGACGATGGCGGTCACCGGGTTCGTGGGTTCTGCCCGCGGGGAGCCGGAGAGCAACGCGGTGACCGTCTGGAACCGGATCGCGGTCGGTACGCTGGTCGCGATCCCCGGGCCGGCGGGTGGCGCTCCACCCGCTTCGCAGATCAACCTGGCGATGACGCAAGGGGCGGTCTACGACGCGGTCAACGCGATCCAGCCGCGGCGATATGCCCCATCCCCGCGACCGACCCCGATCCCGCGTGGGCGCCGCTGATCGCCGCGCCCTACCCGGAGCACCCGTCGGGGCACCTCTGTCTGGACAGCGCACACACCCGCGTCCTCAGCACGTTCTTCGGGACCGACGAGATCGGGTTCGACGTCACGAGCGCCCCCAGTTCTCCGGGGAGACGCGCCACTACGACCGCTTCTCCCAGGCGCTCGCCGAGATCACCGAGGCACGCATCTGGGCAGGGCTGCACTACCGCACCGCCGATGCCCAGGCGAAGGTCCTGGGGAACAACGTCGCCGACTACATGGCGGCTCACTACTTCCAGCCGGTGGGCTGAGAAGCAAGTGGCAAGCCGAGATGCCCATAAGCCCGGTCCCGAAAGGGGACTGGGCTTCTGGGCAAGCGACACACGCGGGACTGTGTGAGAGGGGAGACTCGAACTCCCACGCCCTTTCGGGCACCGGATCCTAAGGTTGCTCGCGCTACGCACAAGATCCGGTTCTACGTGTCGTCCTGTGTCGTTTCGTGTCGTCTGGTGCCCGCGTGTGTCGTCTTGTCGTGAGCAAGGTGTGAGCAAGGTCACGGAACAGTCGCGCCACCCACGCACTCGGCATGAGAGTCGCGTCGTGATCGAGCCGCCTATCTCAGCCGCCAGCCCGAAGTTCGGTCTCTTCCCGCCGTCCCACGAGTAGGAACGTATCCAACGGACCTTTCCCTTTCACGTCCACGGAGCCACGAGGCTCGCACACGTACGCATCGCCAA
>DATAEU010000103.1:0-57955 GCA_036257835.1 Actinomycetota bacterium
TGCCGCCCCGCGGCGTGAGCATCGCGGTGTACACGATCGTTCCGACCGGACGATCGATCCGGTTGGCGCTGATGCGCTCGAGGAACGCGCATGCGTCCGGACCTTGCACGTCGAACTTCGCGAACGGCGTGATGTCGATCAACGACGCGTTCGAGCGCGTCGCGAGATGCTCGGCACCCTCGGCCGGCGACCACAGCGTCGCGGCCCACTCGTCGCGCTCCCGCCACGGCGCGTCGGACGGCACGAGGGACGCGTTCGCCTCGAACCACTGCGGCCGCTCCCATCCCGCGCCGACGACGAACTCGGCGCCGAGCTCCTCGTGCCGCGCGAAGAACGGCGTGAGCCGGATCTTCCGCGGGCGCCGCATCTGTTGGCGCGGATGCAGGATGTCGTACACCTCGCGGTACTGCTGCTTTCCTCGCTCGACCACGTACGGCGGCGTCGTCTGGTACGGGTAGAAGCGGTTCACGTCGGCCTCGGCCAGGTCGTAGCTCGGCTCGCCGAGGGCCATCCACTCCGCGACCTGCCTGCCCATGCCGCCGCCGTGCGTCACCCAGACGGCCTCGCACACCCACACGCCGCGGACCGTCGCCGACTCGCCGACGATCGAGCCCGCATCCGGCGTGAACGAGAACATCCCGTTGATCGAGCGGCTCGGGTCGCTCGGGTGCATCCGACCCTCGAGCGCCGGAAGGAGCTTCTCGGTCTCGGCCTCCGCGATCTCGAAGTCCGACGGCGTGAACGGCATCAACGAGGGCTGCATCCGCCCGCCGGGCGGTCGGATATCCGACTGCCGCGTGACGATCGGCTCGTGCTTGTAGTTGCCGACCCCGTAGAAGTCCTCGCGATGGCGGAAGTACATCGCCATGTCCTGATGCCGGAGGAGCGGGTGCACCACCTCGCGCGTCTCGCCGTCGAGCTCCGGGATCGGGTCCGTCCACACGAGCTGGTGCTGCACGACCACGAGCGGGATCGGCACGCCGGCCATCGCGCCGACCCTGGGTCCCCAGATGCCCGCGCAGATCAGGACCCGCTCGCATTCGACGCGACCGCGATCGGTCTCGACCCCGTGCACACGACCCCCGCGGATGTCGAACCCGGTGACTCGGACACCGCCCTCGAACGCGACGCCGCGGCCCTCCGCCTTGCGGGCCAGCGCGCTCACGATCCGAACGGCCTTGGCGATCCCGTCGCTCGGCACCCGATAGCCGCCCAGGATGTGCGACGGGTCCACGAGCGGGATGTGCTCGACGACGCGCTCGGGTGAGAGGAGCTCGCCGCCTTCGACCCCGTACGACCGTCCGAAGCCGAGCCGCCGCTTCAGCTCGCGCATGCGCTCGGGCGTCGTCGCGACCTCGATCGAACCGACGCCGTACCAGCACGGCTCCCCGTCCAGCTCGAGCGAGTCGTAGAGCGCGACGGCGTCCTGGGCGATCCGACACATCGCCCGCGAACCGTTGGTCTGGAAGACCAGGCCGGGCGCGTGCGAGGTGGAACCGCCGGTCTCGAACAGCGGCCCCTGGTCGATCACCAAGACGTCGGCGGCGCCGAGCTCGGCGAGATGATAGGCGGCGCTCGCGCCGACGATGCCGGCGCCGATCACGACGGTGGAGGCGCGGTCCCTCACGGGCCCAGTGTCGCGCCGTCGCGTTGCTCCAGCAACGCCTCGGTTGCGGCACGAGCAACCTCAGTCGTAGTGGCGCATCGCCAGCCACAGCGCCGGCAGCGGGCGAACGGGATCCCGCGCGAGCAGGATCGGCGCGCCCTCCTCATCGTTCTGTACTCCGTACGGGTTCGAGATCGTGCCGGCGCGCACGACGGAGCCGAAGAACCGACGAGCGTACGAGGGCGACCATCCCACAAGGACGGCCGTCCGCGTGCTCGTCGGCGGGGTACTCCACCACCAATAGGTGTTGTGACCGCTGTAAGGCGGCGGCAACCCGAGGCTCGGGCCGAACCGCTCGAGCGCACCGGCCTCTCCGTAGTTGGCCGTGAGCACGATCGCCGTGGAACGCTCGGAGGCGGGGATCGTGCGCCAGACGTGCGCGACCTCGCGCGCGAGATCCGGCCAGCCGACCTGCTCCCCCATCTCGGGATTGAGGTCGTTGATCGACGAATCGGCGAACGACGTGACCGGAATGATCGGCATCGCGACAGGAAGGAGGACCAGCGTCGTGAGCGCGAGCGCGACGGACGCCAACGGCCGCACGAGCCCTCGACGGTGCCGCATCAACCATCGTTCGAGCGGCAGGGCCCCCGCTCCGAGCAGAGGCACGTACAGCCCGGCCGCGTAATAGAACTTGTCGCCCGCCGACAGGGCGAACACGGCCGCGAGCACGAGATACGCGATGCCGAGGAACCGGTACGGCCGTGTCCGCGGATCACGCAGGACGCGGACGAGGCCGGCGACCCACACGATCGCGGGCACGAGCCCCGTGATGAGGATCTGCAACGGCAGCCAAGCGATGGCGCTGCCGACGCCGACGCTGTCCTGCTGGATGGTGCGGATCATGTCGAGCTGCGGCCACCCGTGGTCGGCCTGCCACAAGAGGTTCGGCAGCCAGATCGCGAAGGCGACCGCGACGCCGACGAGGAACCACGGCGTGAACAGCACCCGCCGCTCCGATGTCACGACGAGGCCGATCAGCAACCCGGCGACGAGGAACGCGATCGACCACTTGTTCTCGAGCCCGATCCCGAGGACGGCGCCGACGGCGACCCACATGCGCGGATCGCCCCGCCGCACGATCCGGATCACGAGGAGCGTCGTGGCGGCCCACGCCACGAGATCGAGCGTCTCGGTGGCGAGCAGGTGACCCGCGAGCAGGAATCCCGGCATGCACGCCGCGATGACGGCGACCGCGATCTGACCGAGACGACCGGCGCCGAGCTGGCGAGCGGCGAGCGCGGTGACCACGACGAGCGCGCCCGCCATCAGGGCCGGCCAGAGCCGGAGGCCGACGAGCGAGCCCGGGACGATGATCTCCGAAAGCCGCGCGATGGCCGGTGTGATCGGCGGCTGGTCGACGAACCCCCACGCGAGCCGACGCCCGCACGCGAGGAAGTACAGCTCGTCGCGGTGGTACCCGTACCTGCCGGCGACCGCGAGCAGGGCCGCGACGACGACCGCGGCGACCACGAGCACCGCCGCCCAGGGGAACGGACGCTCGCGAGCCTCCACCGGTTCGTTCATCCCGACGTGTGCTGGTACGCCGCGACGCGCGAGGCGTCGAGCCGCATCAGTACGCCCTCCAGCCTGCCCTGTCCGTACTCGCTCCCGGGGTTGAAGCAGAGCGTCCTGCCGATCTTCAGGCGACCCGGCGATTCGTGGATGTGTCCGTGGAGCGCGACCAGCGGCTGGTGGCGCTCGATCGCCTGGCGCACCGCGACGCTGCCGCCGCCCGTGGTGACGAACCGCCCGCCCTCGCGGATCGGCCTCGGGAGCTGCCCCGGCACTACCTCGAGCTTGAGGCAGCGGTCCAGGATCGTGTCCTTCGGGGGACAGTGCAGGTTGAAGACACAGCGCGAGGTGTCCGGCACGCCGGCGAGGGCGTCTTCGATCGCGCGCTCGATCTCGGGCTCGCTCGCCTCCCGCGGTGTGTCCCACGGCGTCGGCGTCGAGAGGCCCACCGTGATCATCGTGTGGTCGTCGTCGAGCCGCACCACGACGCCCTCGCTCGGAACGATCCGGTCGTCGTGCTCGCCTTCGAGGACCTCCAGCACCGCCGGCGCATCGTCGTTGCCACCCGTCAGGAAGACGCGAACGTCGGTGCCGTCGAGACGCTCCCGCGCGAACGCAATCCACGCACGGAGCCGTTCGCGAGCCAACTCCTGCGTTTCGCCCTCGATCAGCAGTGGATCCTCCGCGAGCCGCGCGTGCTCGTCCGGGTCCATCACCTTCCAGTAGTGACCCCGAATCTCGATCCGCTCCGCGAGTATCGGCAGAACCGCGACATCGGTCTCGACACGCTCGCCGTCGATCTCCGCCCGCACGCGATCCCCGGTCCGGACGATCGGCACGAGCGCCTTGCCCATCAGGTCCCCGCCGAAGACCAACGCCTCCGCGCCGTAGAAGGCCGCGGCGTTCACGAACTTCCGCCAGGTCGGGGACGACCCGTGCAGATCCGCCGCGTAGAAGATGCGCGTTCCCGGCCGGTCGCGGAGCAGCGGCATCGCGTCAGAGTGCGCCGGCGCCGATCGCATCCGACGTCACCGAGTGCGGCACCTCTCCTCCGAAACGCAGGGGCGGTCCGAGGACCGCCCCCCATACGTCCGCGTTCGAGCCCGGCTACTCGACCGGGATCTCCTCGTAGATCGCCTTCAGGTTGATGCCTTGGCTCCGTCGCACGAAATACGCCACGAGATAGATCACGAGCGCGAGCAGGTACATCGCGCCCATGAACCACAGCGACGTCTTGTCGTTGACGGCGTAGTTCGCGTTGGTGAACCATTCGTACAGGTTGAACCCGATGAACAACGCGGTCAGGATGCCCGACACCGTGATCAGCGGGATCCCGGCCACGTTGTACCGAGCGATCGGCGAGTTCTGGTACAGCTGCGGCTTGCGCCACGGAAGGATCGCCGCCGCGATCGACGTACCGAAGAACGTCACCGCGATAACGAGCGTGGCGTCGAGGATGAATTTGTAGAAGTTGCCGGTGTAGGCGTACAGGTAGCCCACGATCACCGACGGCACGAGCATCAGGACCAGCGCCCAGATCGGGACGTGGCGCTTCTCGGAGACGTCGGCGACGCGCTCGGGCAGGATCCGGTCGAACGCCGCGGCGAAGATCACACGAGTCGACGACAGGAACAGCGTGCCGGCCCACCCGAGGAACCAGGCACCGAACATCAGCACGATGATCGCCTGCACGATGGCGTTGTGGAAGTAGAAGCTGACGAGCAGCGGCGGATACGACCACACGGGGATCGGTGACTTCCCGAGCCCGTACACCACGTCCCAGTAGTTGAGGTTCGCGGCGTTGAACCACTGCCATCCGAAGAACTTCATCGCGAGGAGCAAGAAGACGACCGCCACCGCGACCGTGATCCACAGCCCCCACATCATGCCGCTCATCACGCGCTTGAAGTCGCTGGCTCCGCGGACCTCGCCATACAGCGTCGCGCCCCAGTTCGGCCACAGGATCCAGAAGCACAGGAACGGGATCAGCAGCAGCGTGTCGCCGAAGAACGGCGAGAACCCGAGATCGGGAACGACCTTGGCGCCGCCGGCGTCCGTCAGCGTCTTCGCGTACGCGTTCTTCACGCCGAACAGGTTCGAGCTCTCCTGGTTGAACGCGCTCGCGAACCCGGACCTCGAGCCGATCAACATGACCAGGAACATGATTCCGAGCCCGATGAACCCGATGTAGAAGCAGTACTTCTGGACCTTGGCGTAGCCCTCCATCCCCAGCGACACGAGGAAGCCGGCGAGCGCCACGGTGATGAGGATGACCGTGAACAGACCGGCCTTGCTTCCGAGGAACGTCTGAAGGCCTTCCGCCTTGAAGATCGCCGCGAGCGGCTGGAACACCTCGACGTTGAGGATATTGCCGTACACCGGCGCCCAGTACCAGAGGATGAACCACCACCCGGTGACCGCGAGAACGAAGCCGATGCCGCCGCCGAGCACTCGGCTCTGCCAGACGTAGTCACCACCTGCCCTGGGCATGACCGAGATCAGACCGGCGTACGTGATCACGAGGAACGTGACGAACACCGCCGAGATCAACAACGCCGGTACGACCTGCCCGGCCGGTACGAACGCGAGGACCGACAAAGCGAAGAACAGCCCCAGCGTCACGAAGTTGACCGACATGAACGAGTACAGGAAGGCGTCGAACTTCGACCAGCCCTTGACCAGACCGGTCGCCTTCCGAAGGAACAGTCCAGGTGCTTCGCTCACCGCTGCCATCGACCGGACACCCTCCCTGGTCAGGGACCCCAACGGGTCAGCCGTTGACCAACTGGTAGTTCTTCACCTTGTTCTTCTTGGGGTCGATCGTGACGATCGCCGCCTGCAGGATGCCCTCCTCGTAGGAGCTGCCGGGATTCAGCGCCAGCGTGCGCCCGAGCCGGGCAGACCCGCGGCTCTCGTGGATGTGGCCGTGCAGCGACAGGAGCGGCTGGAACTCGGTCACCGCGTCGCGCACCGCCGTCGAGCCGACCGGCCGGATCGCCTGGCCGCCCGAGACGTACGTCATGTCCGGGTTCAACGCGGGCGCGTTGTCGAGCTTCGAGCCGTAGGGCGGCGCGTGGAAGTTCAGGATCGTGTGGTCGGGATCGGGCGCGTGCTGGAGCGCGCGCTTGATCCGGATCGCCAGGCCCTCCTCCGGCTCCTCGCGGAAGGTGTTCCACGGCGTGGGGTTCGTCCAGCCCATCGAGATCATCGAGTAGCCGTCGAGTTCGATCGGGTGATCCTCGTCCCCGGTCTCGACGACCCGCGCATGCATGAGGAGGTCGTCGATCTCGAACATGTCGTCGTTGGCTGGACAGGCCACCACGCGGATGCCCGTACCGGCCAGCTTCTCCTCGGCCATGTCGATCCACCGGGCCGTGCCTTCGATCATGACCTCCTTGAAGCGCTTGTCGACGAGGTCCTCGTCCTCCTGCAGTGCGACGTATTCTTCGTCCGAGACGCGGATCGGGTAGTAGCCGCGGTTCTGCACGCGCTTCTCGAACTCCTGGATCTCGGACTCGCCCTCCAGCGTCTCACGGTGGTCCTGGAGCGAGGCCTCCCAACTGCCGTTGGCGCGCCGCACGATCGGGACCATCGCCTTGCCGGTGACGTCGCCGCCCAGGATCACGGCATCGGCCTTGTAGAAGGCCCCGGCGTTGAGGAACTTCTTCCAGCAGATCTCGGACCCGTGCAGGTCCGTCACGTAGAAGATCTTCACCGGTCCCCCACCGTCGACGGCGTATCTTCGAACGCCCCGATCGGCGCCGCAAGAGACGCGCTGGGGATTCGACAACGTGACAGGGTCAGTGCGCAACCTCCTCCGGGAGCTCGTACCACTGGACCCGCTCGCCGACGCGCGAGCGGATCTTCCAGCGCAGGCTCTTGGGGACCGAGTCGGCGTGCCCGCGGAGCGCCGCCGCCTGCCCGGCCGGGTCGTAGGCGGCGTTCGAGGGCACCAGCCGCGCCAGCTCGCCCCGGACGAGCTCGATCACGCGGTCGAGGTTGCCCGTCGTCGTTCGCCACCAGCCCCAGTCGTCGCCGACGATCTTGCCGATCCGGCCCATCCCGATCGTCCCCGGCTCGTCGCCATCGCGGACCTCGTAGGCGGCGAGCAGGTACACGATGTCCTGGACGTCCTTCTCGTTCTGCTCCACGACCTGGAGCTTGCTGAGCAGCAGGTCGGTGACGTCCAAGGTGAACGGCATCCGCGAGATCCGGTCCTTGAACTCGAGGACGTGGCACATCTGGAGCTGGTCCATGATCACGTCGACGGCGGTGCCGCTGGCCGGCGAGACGAAGTACATCTGCCGGTGCCCGTGCATCGTGTTGAACCGTTTGTCGCCCTCGAACCCGAGCTCCCCGAGCAGGTCCATCACCGGCTTCTTCGCGGTGGACACGGACGCGAAGTCCATGTCCTGCCCGCTCCGCACGCGCGGCGGGAAGTCCGGGGTGAGATACCGGACGGCCTGTCCGCCGATGAGCTTGAGCGGGACGTCGTCCTGGTTGGCCGCCTCCACCGCCTGGAGCGCCGCCTCGTAGGTGTCGGTCGAGAGCGTCACTCCTTGGCCACCTGCCCGACCCAGCGGCGGAGGTCGCCCTCGGTAACGATGCCGACCAGCCGGTCGCCGTCGACGACCGGCAAGCGCCGGATGCCCTTGCCGTTCATCAGATCGAACACGTCCACGATCTGATCGCCCGGCTGCACGGTGATCGGCGGTCCGGACATCAGGTCGCCGACGCGCTCGTCGAGCAGGGCGGCGTCGCTCAGGACGTGCCGTGTGACGTCGCGCTCGGTGAAGACCCCGACCGCGCGGCCGTCCTCGGCGACGACGACCGAGCCGAAGTCGTGGTCGATCATCTTGCGGAGCGCCTCGCGCACGCGGTCGTCCGGTGCGACGGTCACGACGTCCTTGGTCATCAGCTCACCGATCGTGTCCGGCGCCCTCGTCATCGCGACCTCCCCGTTCGCAGGCGCCCACGATAGCCGTCCGCGCTACGATGCGCCGACCGGCCGCGCCGAGGCGCGGCAGGTGGGCGGGAGAGGCGTCATTGAGGTCCGACACGTACGACTTCGTCATCGTCGGCGGCGGCTCGGCGGGCAGCGCCCTGGCGAACCGCCTCTCGGCCGACCCGGGCACACGCGTCCTGGTCCTCGAGGCCGGCCGCCCCGACTACCTCTGGGACGTGTTCATCCACATGCCGGCGGCGCTCACGTTCCCGATCGGCAGCCGCTTCTACGACTGGAGGTACGAATCCGAGCCCGAGCCGTACATGCACGGGCGTCGGATCTCCCACGCGCGCGGCAAGGTGCTCGGCGGCTCGAGCTCGATCAACGGGATGATCTTCCAGCGCGGCAACCCGCTCGATTACGAGCGCTGGGCCGCCGACGCGGGGATGAAGCAGTGGGACTACGCGCACTGCCTGCCGTACTTCAAGCGGATGGAGAACTGCCTCGCCGCCGACATCACCGACGAGTTCCGGGGCCACGCGGGACCATTAGTGCTCGAGCGCGGCCCGGCACGGAGCCCGCTGTTCGGCGCCTGGTTCGAGGCGGCGCAGCAAGCCGGCTACCCTCTGACCGACGACGTCAACGGCTACCGACAGGAAGGGTTCGCGCCGTTCGACCGCAACGTGCACCGCGGCCGAAGGCTCTCGGCCGCACGCGCGTACCTGCACCCAGTCATGGACCGCCCGAATCTCGAGGTGAAGACGAGAGCATTTGTGACGCGCGTGCTCTTCGACGGCACGCGGGCGACGGGCGTCGAGCACACGACGCACGGCAGCGCGCCGCAGCGCGTTCGCGCCGGCGAGGTCATCCTCTGCGGCGGCGCGATCAACTCGCCGCAGCTGCTCCAGGTCTCCGGCGTCGGCGACGCCGAGCATCTGCGCTCGCTGGGCGTCGACGTCGTGCAGCACCTCCCCGGAGTCGGCGAGAACCTGCAGGACCACCTCGAGGTCTACGTGCAGTACGCGTGCAAGCTGCCGGTCTCGGTGGCGCCGTACCTGCAATACCGGTGGCGTCCGTGGGTCGGGTTCTTGTGGCTGTTCTTCCGGTCGGGCCCCGGCGCCACCAACCACTTCGAGGCGGGCGGGTTCGTTCGCAGCAACGACGAGGTGCCGTATCCGAACCTGATGTTTCACTTCCTGCCGATCGCCGTGCGCTACGACGGCTCGAGGCCGAGCGGCGACCACGGCTATCAGGTACACGTCGGCCCGATGTACTCGGACGCGCGCGGCTCGGTGAAGATCAGGAGCCGCGATCCTCGGGTGAAACCGGCCCTGCGGTTCAACTACCTCTCGACCGACCAGGACCGGCGCGAGTGGGTCGAGGCGATCGGCGTCGCGCGGCACATCCTCAACCAGCCGGCGTTCGATCCGTTCAACGCCGGCGAGATCTCGCCCGGCGAGAAGGTGCACACGGACGAGGAGATCCTCCATTGGGTCGGGCGAGAGGGCGAAACCGCGCTGCATCCGTCGTGCACGTGCAAGATGGGCACGGACGAGATGAGCGTCGTGGACCCGGCGACGTTGCGCGTGCACGGGCTCGACGGGCTGCGCATCGTCGACGCGTCGGTGTTCCCGTACGTCACTAACGGCAACATCTACGCGCCGGTGATGATGGTCGCCGAGAAGGCCGCCGACCTGATCCTCGGCAACCGCCCGCTGGATCCGGCGACCGTCGAGTTCTACCGCCACGCGGCGGCGAAGCCGCGTCGCCGCTCGACGCCTCGAGTCGAGAGACCGCAGTCGACGGCGGCCGGCTGAGCCCTCAGCCGACGAACGCCAGCAGCACCAACCCGGCGACGACCGCGAAGACGCCGATGGCCTGCGAGAACGCCGGCCGCTCCCGCAGTACCACGAGCCCGCCGACGAACGGGATCAGCGGGAACGTCGCCGAGACGGCGGCGACGAGCGACAGCGCGGCCACCTCCGTCCCATGGGAGAACGACATGATGCCGAGGACGTCCATCACACCGACCGCCAGCCCGGCCGCGACGACCCTCGGACCGCCGACGGTAACGGACGGGCGCCGGATGGCGATGAACGGCGCCAACGCGACGACGGTGAAGACGCGGCCGAGCGTCACCGTAGGGACCCATCCGATGTGGCGCGACACGACGCCGAGGATGAACGTCGCCCCGCCGAACAGCACCATCGCGCCGAGGGCGTAGGGGAGTCCGTCGCGCTGGAGCTTCGTCGCCCCGCCGAACTGCCGGGGATCCGTCGACACCAGCAGAACGCCCACGGTCGCGAGAGCCGCTCCGATCCCGAACCACGCGTCGATGTGCTCGCCGAGGACCAGCCACGCCAGCGCGATCGGGATGACGGCGTACGCGGAGGTGAGCGGCGAGACGAGGGCCACGGGGCCGAGCTCGAGCGCGCGGTAGTGCAGGACGTAGGCGACGGCGACGACGAGCCCGTTCGCGACCAGCAGCGCGACGTCCGTCCACCGCCCGTTCCACGACGGCCATGCGGCCACAGCCACCGCGAGCACGACGATCAACCCGGCGAGCTGGACGAGGACGACGGTCGCGAGGCTGCCGATCCGCCGCCCCACGAGCGCCGCGCCGAAGTCGCCGAACCCCCAGGCGAGCGCCGCCCCGAACCCGAAGATCACGCGGGCGGTCGAGCCTCGGCGAGCGCGTCGACGGCAACGGCGCGGCGCGAGGAGACGATCAACGGGTTCGCCTCGACGGAGGCAAGTCGCTGGCGGAGGTCGTGCGCAGCCATCGCGATCCCGGCGACCGCCTTCGCGAGCGCCCGGACGTCGTGCGCCTTCGGGTCGATGCCGCACCGCGACGCCTCACGCTCGACGAACGCCGCCGCCTGCTTCGGCGTCAGGGGCGCCGCGACGAACGTGGCCTCACCGGCCTCGGTGAGCGCGCCGCCCGGCCGCATCGTGACCGCCGCCCCGAACCGTTCGTCGAGCACCGCGCCGACGAGCACCTGGGCGCCGGAGATCATCTGCTGAACGATCACCCTCGGCGAGCGCGACCCGACGCGCCTCGCGGCCTGCAGCACCTCGGCCGCCGCCTCCTCGACCTCGAGCGGCTTCATGAGGCCGAGCCGCACGCCGCCGAGCTCGGCCTTGTGCGGCAGCTCGGCGGCGAGGGCCTTGACCGCGACCGGGAAGCCGATCTGGCGGGCGGCGCCGGCCGCCTGTGCCGCGGTGTCGACCGTTCGCTCCTTTGGGCGAGCGACCCCGTAGAGGGCGAGCAGTTGCGCCGCCTGTGCCTCGTCGAGCGGACCCGACGCGTCCTTGAGGATCTTCATCGCTTTCGCGTGATGCTCGTGCTTCGGCACCTCGATCCTCGCCCGGTCCTTCACCGACTGCAGCTCGGCCAGCGAGCGGATCGCGGCGGCCGACGCCCGGTGGCCCTGCAGGAACGGGATCCCGGCCGCCTCGACGAAGTCGCGAGCGGCCTTGCCGTAAGAGAGCGGGCTCATCGCCACCGAGGCGAACGCGACCTTCGTCGACTTCTGCAGCTCACGGACGCGCTTCAAGACCGGCTCCGCCCACACGCCCTCGGACTCGAGCCGTGGGGGGAAGGCGTCGAACGCGACGAACCCGACGCCTGCGTCGCCCGCCAGCGCCTCGACCGCACCGATGTACATGTCCGTCTCGACAGCGGCCTGACCGGTCACGTCGAGCGGGTTGTTCTGGCTCGCGAACGTCGGGAGCGCCTTGCGCAGCTTCTTCTTCGTCTCGGCATCGAACTCCGGGAGCGCCAGCCCGGCGGTCCCCGCAGCCTCCGCGAACAGCGTGCACGCGCCGCCGGATTGCAGCGCCGCGGCGACGCCCGTCGTCCGCAGCTTCCGGTGGAACGAGAGCAGGACCGCCGCCTCGAACAGCTCGACCGGATCGGAGACGAGGATCGCACCAAGCCCGCGCAGCCACGCGTCCCGAAGCGCCGTGTTACCCGCGAGCGCACCGGTGTGGGCGACGATCGAGCGGCGGGCCGCCTCGCTGCGTCCCTCGGGGGCGCAGACGAGGACCGGCTTCTTGGCGTCGCGGAGCGCCCGCAGACCACGGGCGATCCCCTCGACGTCGCGCATCGTCTCGATGTACGTCGTCACGACCTTGGTGTGCGGGTCGGCTGCGGCCCACTCGAACATGTCGCCGAGCCCGATGACCGCTTCGTTGCCGACGCCGAGGATGATCCGCAGGCCGAAGCCGCGGTCCGAGGCCATCTGATTCATCGTCCACGCGACGGTGCCGCTCTGGCTGATGACCGAGACCGAGCCGGGAACGGGCTCGGGCGGCGGCGTCGTACCGTACGGCGCGACCCGCTCGACGTAGTTCACGAAGCCCTCGACGTTGGGCCCGAGCACCGGCAGTGCGTGCCTCGCCGCGGTTTCGGCCAGTCGGTCCTGGAGGTCCCGCCCTTCCGAGCCGGCCTCGGCGAAGCCGGACGAGACGACCATCACGCCCTTGACGCCGACGACTCCGCAGTCCTCGACCATCTCCACGGCGACCCGCGCGGGGACGACCACCACGGCGAGATCGACTGTAGCCTTCGGAAGTTCGAGCACCGATCCGTAGCATCGGCGGCCCCATACCTGGTCGTACTTCGGGTTCACCGGGTACAGCTCGCCGCGGTACCCGATGTGCTCGAGGCTCCGGTAGATCTCCGGCGCCCACGAATCGGGGGACTCCGAGGCGCCGACGATCGCGATCGACGACGGCGCGAGCAGCGGGCGCAGGTCGAAACGGCTCACGATCCCTCTTTCTCGCGGGGGGCTAGCGTTCGCCTTGTCGGGCTCACTTCTTGAGCCCCCCGCACCCCCTCCTCGCGGGTGTCGCGGAACCTCGCGTCCCGCCAGGCGATCGCCGCCTTCAGCCCGTCGCGCTGCGTGATGTCGCGGAACTCCGCCCGCGCCGGCAGGTTGGCGGTCTCGATGATCGTGTCGAGCTCGGTGTTGGCTTCGATCGCGGCGCGGAACCCGGCGACGTCCCACGCCCGGTTGACCGCGCGTTTCGTCGTCTGCACGACGAAGTCCTCGTTCTTCGCGATCTTTTCGGCCAGCGTGAGCGTCTCCTCGTCGAGCCGATCCCGCGGCACGACGCGGTTGACGAGGCCGATCCGCAGCGCCTCGTCCGCCGGGATCCGGTCCTCGCCGGTGAAGAGCAGCTCCTTGGCTTTGCGCACGCCGACGACCCAAGGAAGGAACATCGAGACCACGCCCGAACCGAACCGGATGTCGACGTAGCCGAAGTAGCTGTCATCGGCGGCGACCGCGAGGTCGCACGCGAGCATCAGATCCGTGCCGCCGGCCAAACAGTACGAGTGCACGCTCGCGATGACCGGCTTGGGGTGGTCGAGCAGCTCGAGCATGCGCAGCGCGTCATGACGCAACACGCGGTGCCACGCCGAGGAGTCCAACACCGCGTCGGCGGCATCCTCGTTCAGGTCGTAGCCGGCGCAGAACGCGCGCCCCGCGCCGCGCAGCACAAGCGCCGAGACGCCGCCGTCGGCCGCCGCGTCGGCGAGCGCCGTCGAGAGCCCTTCGATCAGATGCGCGTTCAGCGCGTTGAGGGCCTTCGGGCGGTTCAACGTCAGCCGGCGCACCCGTCCCACGTCTTCGACGAGCACGGCGGGCTCGGCCGTCGACGCGTCGTCCGTCATCGAGCGATCCTTCCGGGTCGGGGCGCCGCATCATAGACGGTGGCCTGCGGCGTTGAACGGCGCTTCAGTCACGATCGCCCGGGAGATGCCCGTTGCGAACCGCCCGGCGGTGCGCCATGGTGACGGGCCACCACGAGCGCCGCGGAGCCCGCATCCGATGACCGCCGACGAACACGCGCAGGCGAACGATCGCCGGATGAGCCGGCGACGGTTCCTCCGGGCCTCGGCCCGGACGGCGCTCGCGGTCCCGGGGCTCCCGGCCCTGCTCGCCTCGTGCACCGGGGGCGGCGGACCGACGCCGACGACATCGGGCACGCCGAGCGCGGCGCTTCGGCTCGCGCGTCCGGCCAAACCCGTGACGCTGCCGATGTTCGACGACGTGCGACCGATCGACGCCGGAATGGACCCGGAACGACGCGCCACCGTCGAGCTCTACACCTGGCCGAACTACGTGTGGCGAGCCGTGCTGGACCGCTTCGCGTCGGAGTTCGACTCAGCCTATCGGATCCAGACCTTCACGGACGTCGCGAGCGACGCCGTGCCGAAGCTCGCCGTCGGTCAGGTCACGCCCGACGTGTTCTGGCCGACCGTGGACGAGCTGGCGCCGTTGGTCGCGGCGCGGCTGTTCCTGCCGCTCACGCACGCGTACCTGCCGAACCTCGCGAAGAACGTCTGGAAGAGCCTCCGGAGCCCGTTCTACGACAGCGGGTCGCGGTACTCGGTCCCGTACACCGTGTGGACGACCGGCATCGGGTACCGCCGGGATCGGATCGACGACACGGAGGTGGCGGACAACGGATGGGACCTGTTCTGGGATTCACGGTACGCAGGCAAGGTGGGGATCTACGACGACTACCGCGAGGCGATCTCGCTGGCCCTCCTTCGGAACGGCGTGGCCAACCTCAATACGGCCGATCCGGCCGAGCTGGACGCGGCGGAGGCGGACCTGGTGCGTCTGCGACGCAGCTCCGCCGTCCGGATCTCGCGCAACGGCCCCTACACGACGCTGCCGGCGGGCGAGCTGTGGCTCCACCAGGCGACGTCGTCCGACATGGTGGGCGCTCAGTGGTTCGTGCCGGCCGGCACCTCGACGAACGTGCTCGGCTACTGGTGGCCGGAGGACGGACAGGGCCCCGTGGGCAGCGACGCGATGGTCGTCCCGGCGAGCGCCGACGATCCGGTCCTGGCCCATCTGCTGCTGAACTTCCTCCTCGACCCGCGCTCGGGGATCCGGAACTTCTCCTGGACGGGGTGCCAACCACCGCTCACGGCGCTCGACACCGATCTCGCGTTGGGCCGGGGGTACGTGCCCGAGACGCTGGCCGCCACGATCGTGACCGAAGCCGACCTCCGGCGAGGGTGCTACGAGCTCGAGCTGGCGCCCGAGGTCGACAAGCGATGGCAAGCTGTATGGCAGCGCGTGAAGGCGGCCGCCTGAGAGGTTCCGCCCGTTGGGTTGCGGCACGGACACCGCCTGTGATACGCACTCGCCGTTGAACCGCGAATCAAAGACTCGTTGAGGAGGGGGAACATGGACCGCCGCGACCCCAGGTACGGTTCGTACGGACGGCGCCCGCTCTCGCGCCGCGAGTTCCTCCGCAGGTCCGCCGGCGCGGCGCTCGCCGTCCCGTCCCTGTCCGCGATCCTCTCGGCGTGCTCCAAGCCCGGCACGGCCTCGAGCCAGGGCAGCTCGACGCCCGCCCTGCAGTACGCCAGCCCAGACAACCCCGTCACGCTGCCGCTCAACAAGCAGCCGATCCCGGCGGACACGCCGATCGAGAAGGGCGCGACGCTCCAGGTCTACAACTGGTCCGATTACCTCTACAAGAAGTGCCTGAACGAGTTCGGAGAGAAGTTCGGCTGCAAGTGGGAGTACACGACCTTCAACAACATGGAGGAGGCCGTGCAGAAGATCTCGTCCGGCCAGGTCCAGGCGGACGTGTTCTTCCCGACGGTCAACTACCTCAGCCGGCTGGTCGTGGCGGACCTGCTCGACCCGTTGCAACACGACCTCATCCCGAACCTAGCCGCGAACTACTGGCCCGAGTTCCAGAACCCGTTCTACGATCAGGGGTGGCACTACACGGTGCCCTACACGATTTACACGACGGGCATCGGCTACCGACGCGACCACATCGACGATGCCGAGGTCGCCGACAAGCAGTACTCGATCTTCTGGGACCCGAAATTCAAGGGCAAGGTCGGCATCTACGACGACTACCGCGAGGCGCTCGGGATGGCGCTGCTCAAGAACGGCGTCAGCGACACCAACACCTCCAGCCAGTCGGACATCGACGCTGCGAAGAGCGAGCTGATCGACCTCGTGAACAACCAGAACTCGTCCGTCGATATCAACGGTGCCTACGCGAAGCTCCCCGACGACGTGTTCTGGCTGCATCAGGCGTGGTCCGGCGACATGATCGGCGCGAAGTGGTACCTGCCCAAGGGGACGGCGCAGGACGTGCTCGGCTACTGGTACCCGGAGGACGGTAAGGGCGTCGTCGGCAACGACTGCATCGCGATCCCGTCGAGCGTGCAGAACCCGCGCCTGGCCCACGAGTTCCTGAACTTCATGCTCGACCAGAAGTACGCGATGCAGAACTTCGCGCAGTGGAACGGCTACCAGCCTCCGCTCACGTCGATCGACCCGTCAACGCTGATCCCCAAGGGGATCGTGCCCAAGAGCGAGCCCATGAGCGTCGTCACGCCGCAGGACTTCGACGCGGGCTACTGGCTGCTCGAGCTGTCACCGAGTACCGACCAGATCTGGCTCAACGCCTGGGACCAGATCAAGGCCGGTGCCTGAGACGCAACAGCAGGTCGTCGCGCCGCCGCCGTCACGGCGTCGATCTCGGCGCGACCGAGAGGCGGCCGTCGAGTCGGGCGTCTGGTACCCGAGGTGGTACTGGCCATCGTTCGCCGCGCCGGCGACGCTGTGGCTGCTGGTCATGTTCGTGCTGCCGTTCTACGTCGTCATCTGCGTCGCGTTCGGCACGCTCGATCCGATCTTCCGCAACCCGTTGCCGGTCTACCAACCGTGGTGGTGGAGCTTCCAGCACCTCGGCGAGGTCATCGGCAACTTCGTCGGATCCAACGCCATCTACCAGCCCGCGCTGATCCGCACGCTCGCGTTCGTGTTCAGCGCCAGCGTGATCTGTCTGGTCCTCGGGTACACGGTCGCCTACTACGTCGCGCAGTACGGCGGACGGCGGAAGGGCCTGTTCCTCGTCCTGCTGATCTCACCGTTCTGGATCAGCTACCTCATGCGGATCTACTCGTGGCAGTCGCTGCTGACGGAGGACGGGTTCATCAACGATGCGGCCACGTTCCTGCACCTGTTGCCGTCGCGGGTCAACTGGCTGGACGGCCGGCCGATCACCGTGATCCTCGGCCTGGTCTACGGCTATATCCCGTACATGATCCTTCCGCTCTACGGGCAGCTGGACCGGATCGACCAGAACCTCCTGCAGGCCGGGCGCGACCTCGGCGCCAACGGCGCCCAGACCTTCTGGCGCGTCACGCTGCCGCTGTCCCACCAGGCCATCCTCGCCGGTCTCGTGATCGTGACGCTGCCGATGTTCGGGGACTACTACACCAACGACCTGCTCGGATCCCCGAGGACCGCGATGTACGGCAACCTGATCGATACCGCGATCGGGAACCCGGGGCAGGGCCCACAGGCCGGGGTCCTGGTGCTGTTGCTGGTCTTGCTGCTGCTGATCCCGATGACCTACTACATGCGCCAGACGAGGAGAGCGATCGGGGCATGAGCGCCGACACCGACCTCCAGACGATCCCGCGCCCCGGGCCGTCGGGCCTCCCCATCGCCGAGACACCGAAACGCCGGCGGCTCCGTGGACCGGTCGGCTGGTGGCGCGACCCCTGGCGGAAGCCGCGGATGCTCTCGAGCGTCACGTGGGCCTACCTCGCGTGGTCCATCCTGCCCGTGTTGATCGCCGTGCTGTTCTCGTTCAACTCGGGCCGATCGCGCAGCAGCTGGCAGGGTTTCTCGATGCGGTGGTGGACGATCGACCCGTTCAACTCGCTCCTGCACGATCCCGCGATGCACTCGGCGATCGTTCAGAGCCTGAAGCTCTCGACGATCACGATGCTGATCGCCGTGCCGCTCGGGACCGCGTTCGCCATCGGCCTCGACCGGTGGCGCGGGCGAGTGCCGAGCGCCGCCAACTTCACCATGCTCCTGTCGTTCGTGATGCCGGAGATCATCCTCGGGGTCGCGCTGTTCCTCCTCTTCACGAACCTGCTGAGCTCGTTCGTCCACCTCGGGACGTTCGCGCAGATCCTCGGCCTCGTGACGTACCAGGTTTCCTACCCCGTCATCATCGTCCGGGCACGACTGCTCACCATCGGCAAGGAGTTCGAGGAGGCGGGGATGGATCTCGGCGCCTCTCCGACGCAGTCGGTCCGGCGCGTGCTGCTGCCGCTGCTCTTCCCCGCGATCTTCGCGAGCTTCGCGCTCGTGTTCGCCGACACGATCGACGACTTCGTCACCGTCCGGTACCTCTCGTCGAGCTCGAATACCGAGACGCTGTCGATCAAGATCTACAGCGCCGCGCGATCCTCCCCGACGCCGGAGGTCAACGCGGCGGCGACGTTCCTGCTCGTATCGACGCTCATCGCGGTCGTGATCGGCCTCGTCGCGTACCGCGCGATCACCCGCGGTCAGGAGCAGGGCCCAGCGACGACCGAATTCGTCGGCATGCAGGTCTAGCGCGGCCCGACGAGGCGCGGAAGACGGGTCGGGTCGGCGTCAGGCGCCGACAGCGTCGCGCTCGGTGAGGTCGACCCGGTCGGTATCCTGCAGGACGCGAAGCGCGTTCGCCGGCAGGTGCACCGTGACCGCCGTTCCCTGCTCGAACGGGATCGCCTCGCCCTGGTTCTGCACCCAGGCCTGGAGCCTCTGCCCGGGCGCGAGGTGCACGATCACCTGCTTGATCGAGCCGACGTAGACGACGCGCTCGACCATCCCGGGCAGACGGTTCTCACCGGTCGTGCCGCCGGGCTCGAGCCGGACCCGTTCGGGGCGGATGACGATCTTCACATCACCCCGGGCGTCGGCGACGCCCTTCCCGGCCGCGAGCCGGAAGTCGCCGAGCCGCACGCGCGCCTGCCCGTTGCCATCGGCGCCCTCGCACCGCGCGTCCATCAGGTTCGAGACGCCGAGGAAGTCCGCGACGTACGCCGTCTGCGGCTCCTCGTAGATCTCGCTGGGCGTCCCGATCTGCTCGACGCGGCCGTTGGACATCACGGCCAGCCGGTCGGACATCGTGAGCGCCTCCTCCTGGTCGTGCGTCACGTAGACGAATGTGATGCCGACCTCCTCCTGCAGCGCCTTCAGCTCGAGCTGCAGGGCCTTTCGGAGCTTGGCGTCCAGCGCGCCGAGCGGCTCGTCCAGCAGCAGGACGGCCGGGTTCAGCACGAGCGCGCGGGCAAGCGCCACGCGCTGCTGCTGGCCGCCCGACAACTGGGACGGCCGGCGCTTCTCGAGGCCCTCCAGACGCACGAGCGCCAACGAATCCATCACCTTCTTGCGCGCGTCGTGCTTCGGCACCTCCTTGTACCGCAGGCCGAACGCGACGTTGTCGTAGACGTTCAGATGCGGGAACAGCGCGTAGTTCTGGAAGACCGTGTTGACGTTGCGCTTGTGCGGCGGCGTCTGGACCATGTCGACACCGTCGAGCAGGATCTGGCCCTCGTCCGGACGTTCGAAGCCGGCGATCAGCCGGAGGGTGGTGGTCTTGCCGCACCCCGACGGACCGAGCAGCGAGAAGAACTCGCCAGGCGGCATGTCGAGATCGATGCCGTTCACCGCCGCGACATCGGCGAACCGTTTGACCAGCGAAACGAGCTGGACCTCACCTCCGGCCATGGGTGGCGAGGATACACGACGCGTCCGCGGCGTATCGCCGTTCAAGGCAACCCGTGGCGATCCTCGGTCACCGCGCGAGACCGTGCGACGCGACGCTCAGGCGCCGACGAACTCCCCGTCGGTCCACTCCGGATCGGACTCGAGGAGCGCCCGCATCTCCCGGTATCGCGCGTCCTGGGCGGGATCGTCGGCGTTTCGCATGTAGCTGTCGCGGTCCTCGAAGATGGCGACGAGCATGACCTCGTCGTCGATCTTCTCCGGCCACACGGTGTAGCCGGCGACGAATCCGGCCATCGGCGTGTCGGCCATCTGCTCGGCCATGACCTCCTCGAACGCCTTGCGGTTCTCGGGCTTGATCTTGGCCCGGGCGACGGTTCCGAACATCGATCGTTCTCCTTCCGCGAGGACGCGAGACGGGCACGGCGGAGCATATGCCGCATCCGGCGATCCGCGCCACCGGCCGTAGGATGGCCGGGTGATCATCCTGATCCTGATCCTGCTGCTACTGGCGGCGGTCTTCGGCGTCCTCGCGGCGGTCCTCAAGATCACCCTGGTGATCGTGCTGTCGATCCTGCTCACGATCGCCCTGCTGGTTGCGTTCGCGTACTACTGGATCCGGTACCGCGTGTACCGGTACCGGCGCGACATCGAGCGGACGTACGGCGACGGACATGGGCGCGACCTACCGCCGGGCGCGTAGCCGCTCCCGGTACCCGATCGGCGCGTCGCCCACAAGCGTCCGGATCGCGCCTCGTCGCCTGCCGCAGTCCTCGCGCGCATCGCCCGTCTCGAGCCCCCACACGGCGGCGCGAACGACCGGCCACCGGAGCGGCTCCGGTGGCGCCTTGGCCACCTCCGGACCCACGACCGGCAGCGAGGTCCACTCGTCACGGACGCCCTGCACCAGCGAGGCGAGGATGCTGCCGCCGATCTTGGTCTGCGCGAGCCCGTGGCCGGAGAACCCGAGGCCGGCGTGGATGTTGCCCGGATGCACCGTGCGGAAGAACGGCGTGAACGAGGCCGTCTGATCGATCGGCCCGCCCCACGCGTGCGTGAACCGCACGCCCTCGAGCTGCGGGAACATCCACAGCAACCCGCGCGCCGATGCCTCGGCGATCCGGCGGTCGTGCGTCGCGCGCCGGCCGATAGTCCCGCCGTACACGACGCCGGTCGTGCCGCCACCGATCGCGATCCGGCCATCGTCCGTCGTACGCAGGTAATAGAGCAGCTCGCGGCCGTCCGCGATGCCGACGTGCGACGTCCAGCCGATCTGCTCGAGCCTGTTCGGGATCGGCTCTGTCGCGACCATGTAGTCGGCGATCGTGCCGAAGCTCCGGCGGAACCCGCGCCACCCGGCCGCCCACGCACCGATCGTGAGCACGACCTGATCCGCGCGTATCGCACCTCCCTCGGTGCGAACGATGGCAGGGCGCCCGCGCTCGACGCCCACGACCGGGCTCCGTTCGAAGATCGTCACGCCCTGCCGCACGGCGACGCGCCGGAGCCCGCGTACCAGGCGGGCGGGCTGTACCGTCGCCGAGTCCGCGATGAAATGCCCCCCGACGAACCGCGGCGAGTCCGCGTACGCGCGACACTCTTCGACGGACAGCGGAACGATCCGCTCCTCGACGCCCATCCGGCGAGCGAACGCGACGTCGCCGCCGACCGCTCCACCGCCCTGCCAGGCTCCCGTCCGGGCGCCCAGCACGCCCTCGTGGTGGAACCACGCCTCGACGTCGTGCTCGGTGAGCCACCGGCCGACATCGGCCACCTGCTCGGCGACGAGCGTCGCGTAGCGAACGCCGGCGTCGTCGCCGTAGATCCGGCATAGGGCGGGCAGGTCCCACCAGGATGACGAGAGGAAGCCGCCGTTCCGCCCGCTCGCGCCGCCGCCGCAGATGTCCGCCTCGACGAGGGCGATCCGCATGGACGGTTCGCGGCGCGAGAGCTCGACGGCGCTCCACAAGCCAGCGAAGCCGCCGCCCACGACGCAGACGTCGGCCGCGTGCCGGCCGGCAAGCACCGGCACCGGCTCCCCGGGGTCGGCGGCCAGCGCTTCCTGCAGCCAGAAGCTCCTCGCCTCACCCGGCGAGGGGATCTCGACGCGGCGGCGCCTCACGAGGTCGGGCCCGGCCTGCGCCGCAGCGAGCGCGCGAGGTCGAGGACGCGCCGGCGATCCTCGTCGGACAGCGGCGCGAGGAGCGCGCACAGCTCCTCGACGGACGCGAGGAGGCGGTGGAACTCGTCGAACTCGGGGAGCTCGACGTCGCTGAGCTCGACGTCGCTGAGCTCGACGCCGGGTGTTCCCCCGTCCGATCCTCGTTCGTCATCCTGCATCGCGCGCCAGTCAACCACGTGGCTGTCGAGGCGAAAAGCGAGCGCCGGCCCGCCCGCCGACACGCTCTAGCGGGCTGCCCAAACCGGGACGGCCTGTTGCGTGCGGCGGAACCCCCCGTCCGGCGGTGCCGTCCATCGGACGTGGGCCCCGTCTCGACGCGATTTGCGAGGATGAGCGGGTGACCGCCCGCGTCACCTCCCGTGGTTCGGTGCGCCTCGCGTTCCTCGTCGGCGTCGCGCTCGTCCCGTTGCTCGTCGCCACGGGGCTCGGAGACCCCTCGCCGCCGATCTCGGTGCGCGTGAACGGCCGGACGGTGCTCGTCGGTACGCGATCGCGTCTGGGCGCGCTGATCATGACATTCGGGCTGCGACCCGACGACGGCCGGCTCCTCGACGTGAACGGCCACGTCCTCGACCCCGCGTCCAACCCCGGCCGGATCCTGGTGAACGGCGTCCCCGCCCGCCGACGGCTCGCGCTGCACGACGGCGACACCATCACCGTCGTCGACGGCAAGGACCACATCGAATCCACCAATCGCGTCCTCACGCGGCTGCCCGGCCTTCGGCCGGGCGATCCGCAGTACTCCCTGTCGCGCGCGCACCTCGAGCGGGTCGAGACGGTCGGCCGCGTGTCGGGGATCGTCGTCTCGACCACGTACCGCCCGATCGGCCGCATCCACACGCCGCGCGCGGTGGCGCTCACGTTCGACGACGGCCCGTGGCCGAGGACCACGAGAGCGATCCTCCACCTGCTGAGGAAGATGCACGTACACGCGACCTTCTTCGTCATCGGCTCCCTGGCGAAGCGGTATCCCGTGATGGTCCACGACGAGATCCGCGCGGGTATGACGATCGGAAGCCATTCGTGGGATCACCCGGAGCCGTTCAACCGCTTGGGAACGCATCGGATGCGCACGGAGATGCAGGACGTGAACGCCTTCCTCAAGCGACGCTTTCACGTCGGCGTGGATCTGTTCCGGCCGCCGGGCGGCACCTCGACGCCGCCAGTCGTCGGCATCGCGAGCGCGCTCGGCCTGCGCGTCGTGGACTGGAACGTCGATCCGCGGGACTGGACTTCCGGCGCCACGCCGAAGAGCATCGCGCGCGCGGTGCTGTCGCAGGTGAAGGCGGGGTCGATCGTCGACCTCCATGACGGCGGCGGCGATCAGCGCGCAACCGTCCGGGCGCTGCCCGACATCATCCGGGGCTTGCGGAAGCGAGGGTTTCGGCTCGTCGCGCTCGGGTAGCCGCGGGCGCCCGACGTCTCACATCGACGACGGGGCGAGCTTCGCGTTCTTCGGCCCGACGCGCTCGATCGCGATCCGAACGAGGACCGCGCGGCCGTCGGCGTGCCGGCGGCGCAGCTCGCCGTTGTCCGGGACCTCGGCGTCTCCCGCCATCCGGTGCTCATACGCGATGAGCGCGTCGGCGGCGGCGGGGAGCGGGACGACGGTGGCCGTCCCGTCGATCTGGATCCACCGGCGCTCGAAGAACTTCTCGGTCATGACCAGGAGCGTCGCGCGCGGATCCCGCTCCAGGTTCCGAACCTTCGCCTTGCCCTCGTTCGAGCTGATCTCCACGAACCCCTCGTCGTCGATACCGGCGAGCACCGGCGACAGCTGCGCGCCGCCGTCTGCGCGCACGGTCGCGAGGATCGCGCGGTGATGCTGGCGGACGAAGGCCCTTGCCTCCTCGAGGTCCACGCGCCGGATGATAGGCGGAATCGCAGCTCTAGGCTGACGTCGATCGGTGAGACACGACGTGGATCGAGCGGTGGGGATGGATCGCGCGGACGAGATCGTCGAACGCCTGAGATCGCTCGGGAGCCCGGCGAACCTCCCGGGCATGGCTCGGTACGGCATCGAGGTGTCGAGCGCGGTCGGCGTGACGATCCCGCAGCTCCGCGCGATCGCGAAGGAGGTCGGAACCGATCACGGTCTGGCGCTCGCTTTGTGGCGAACGGGTGTGCACGAGGCGCGGATCCTCGCGAGCATGGTCGATGACCCGGGCCTCGTCACCGTCCGGCAGATGGACGCGTGGGCGAGGGCGTTCGACTCGTGGGACGTGTGCGACCAGGTGTGCGGGAACCTGTTCGACCGGACGCCGATGGTCCTCGGTCGGATCCGGGCGTGGGCCGAGCGGCCGGAGACGTTCGTGCGCCGCGCCGCGTTCGCGTCGATCGCCGGCGTGACCGTGCACCGCCGGGACGTCGGCGACGACGAGCTGCGGTCGTTCCTCCCGTTGATCGAGGCCGCTTCGGACGACGATCGGAACTACGTCCGCAAGGCCGTCTCGTGGGCGCTCCGCCAGATCGGGAAACAGAACGCCGAGCTCAACACGGACGCGATCGCGACCGCGCAGCGGATCCGTGAGCGCGGCACGCGCCCGGCGCGATGGATCGCCTCGGATGTCCTGCGCGAGATCACGAGCGACGCCGTGCAGACTCGTCTTCGCCGCGGCCGCTGACCCCTGGGCGATCGAGGACGATGACGCGGCTCGCCGTTGCGGAGAGGTGACGCCGCTCAGCGTTCGAGGACGGCGTCGGCGAGGTCGCGGAGCTGTTCGAGGCCGACGTCCTCCTCGTCGTCCGAGACGACCTGGAGGGCGACGTGGTCGGCGCCGGCGTGCAGGTGCTCGCGCACGCGGCTCCCGATGCGGTCGACGTCGCCCCAGGCGATGACGGCGTCGACGGCGCGGTCGCTCCCCTGCCCGGAGACGTCGCTCGCCGTGTAGCCCATCCGCCGCAGGTTGTTTGCGTAGTTCGGCAGCGCGAAGTAGTCGACGGCGAACCCGCGCGCGATCCGGCGTGCCTGGCTCGGATCCGTCTCGAGGACGACCGTCTGCTCGACCGCGAGGACCGGCTCGGGACCGAGGCGCGCGCGCGCGAACGCCGTGTGCTCGACCGGAACGAAGTACGGGTGGGCGCCGTGAGTGCGCTCGGCGGCGAGCTCGAGCATCCGCGGCCCGAGCGCGGCGAGCATCACGCGCGGCTGGATCTGCGGCTCGGGAGCCGTCGACTCGGCTCGCTCCATCTCGTCGAGGTACGTCCGCATCCGGCTGTACGGGGAGCGATACTCGGCGCCGCGGTGCGCGACCGACGGCGCGTGGCTCACCCCGAGCCCGAGGACGAACCGCCCCGCGTACGCGTCCGCCAGCATCCGGGCGCCGTTGGCCGAAGCCGCGGCGTCGCGAGCCCAGATGTTGGCGATGCCGGTCGCGATCGTCGTCCGCTCGGTCGAGGCCAGGAGCCACGAGGCGTGTGTGAACGCCTCGCGCGAGTCGGTCGCCTCCGGGATCCAGATCGCCGGGTAGCCGAGCGACTCGATCTCGGCCGCGACCTCGCGCTCGTCGGCGGCGGACTGCGCCTCGAGGGCGAAGCTCCACACCCCGACCCGCCCGAGCGACGTGCGCAGCTCGTCACGCTCTTCCCGCAGCTCGCGCGCCCGTGCCTCGTCCATCGCGTCGACGGGATCCATCGCGCCCGAACGCTACACAACAACGGGCGGGCGTACCGGAAGACGCTCCGTCCTCAGGCCTCGTCGGCCACCGGGATCTCGTCCGGCACGACGGTCAGGCCATCGGGCAGGACCTCCACCCGGCGCTCGGGCTCGTGCCCCTCGACATTCAGTTTCGGGAGCCATTGCAGCCACCGTGGGAGGTACCAGTTCACGTCGCCGAGCAGCTTCATCGCCGACGGGACGAGGATCGAACGGACGATCGTCGCATCCAGGAAGACCGCGACGGCGAGTCCGAATCCCATCTGCTGCAAACCGGCGATCCGCCCCGTCGAGAAGGCGGCGAAGACCGCCACCATGATGACAGCGGCGCCCGTGATGATCCCGCCCGTGGTGCGGAGGCCGAAGGCAACCGCCTCCGAGTTGTCCCGCGTCTTGTCGTACTCCTCACGGATCCGCGTCAGCAGGAAGACCTGGTAGTCCATCGACAGGCCGAAGAGGATCGAGAAGAGGAACAGCGGCAGCCACGACTCGATCGCATCGACCTGGAAGAACCCGAGCGCGTCGGCGATCGAGCGCGCGAACCCCGGTCCGCCCTTCTGGAAGATGAGCACGATCAGCCCGTACGCCGCGCCGACTGACAACAGGTTCATGACGATCGCCTTCGCCGGCACCACGACCGAGCGGAACACGACCGTGAGGAGCAGGAATGAGAGTCCGAGCACGAGCGCGATGATTAGCGGCGTGTAGAAGTTGGAGATATCGAAGAAGTCCTTCACCGACGCCGTGTCGCCACCGACGAGCACGCCCGAGTTCGTCCCGAACGCCTGCGGGACGTAGACGTCTCGCATCCGCGTGACGGCGTTGACGGCGGCCTCACTCTGTCCGTCCGAAGCCGCTCCGGTGAAGGGGAACCGGACGAGCGTCACCTTGCCGTCCGCGCTGGTCTGCGGCGGCTGCGGCTGGCCGAAGGTGGGATCGTTTGCCACCGCCGCATCGAGCGCCTCGATCTTCGCCGCGACCGCGGGATCCGTAGCCGCGCCGGAGATCACCACGTCGGCCGTCGTCTGCTGTCCCGCGGACGGGAACTTCGCAACGAGGACGTCGAACGCATCCCTGGTCTGGATCCCCTTTGGGATCGTCGAGATCCCGGAGAACCCCGTCTTGATGCCGCGGCCGTTGTCCTCGGGATGGCCCTGGAACCAGTAGGGGATCGACAGGGCGATCATGAAGACGGCCGTCGCGACCAACCAGACGACGGGACGTCGCATGACAGCACGACTCGCCCGATCCCAGAACCCCCCCGCTCGCCCGTGCTCCAGCGTTCGGCCGCGGCCGAAGAGCCACCCCGGCTTCACGAGTCGGTCGGCGAACAGGGCCATGATCGCCGGCAACATCGTCATCGACAGCGCGATGGAGACGAGCACGACGATGATCGCTCCGCCGGCGAGTCCGCGGAAGATCGTCGTCGGCACCAGGAGCATCCCGGCGAGGGCGAGAACCACCGTTACGCCCGAGAAGAACACGGCCCGATTCGCCGTTCCACCCGACCGCCGGATCGCCTCGAGGCTGTCGTACCCCCGCGCCCGTTCCTCGCGGTACCGAGACACGATGAACAGCGAGTAGTCGATCCCGACGGCCAGACCCATCATCGACACCAACTGCGGAACGAAGAAGCTGAAACGCCAGAGCGAGCCGAGGAGGCCGAGGATCCCCAGCGCGGTGCCGATCGCCAGGACGCCCATGATGATCGGCGTCACGCCGGCGATCAGCGAGCCGAAGACGACGAGAAGCACGACGATGGCGACGATCACCCCGACCATCTCGCCGCGCCGGCTGTCTTCCTCGGAGATCGTCTTGAAGTCCTCGGTCGAGGTCGCCTCGCCGAGCATGTACATCTTGGTTCCGTCGGCGGTGTATTTCTCGCGGATCGCATCCAATAGGCCGACGTGTGCGCCCGTTTGATCGGAGTTCCCCGTGAGGACGATCGTGAACAAGACCGCCGCCCCGTCCTGCGATGCGATCGGGCCGAGGGCGGCAACGGTCGGGTTTTCCGCTGCGCCCTGCGGAAGCGGGAAGGAACGCGGAACCTGCGTCACGACCTTCGGACCGAGGCCCCGAAGGTCGTTCAAGGCCGCGTTGACGCGTTCCCCGAAGGCGGGATCCCGGACAGCGCCTTGACCGCCCGTCATGACGATCGTCTCGGTGGTGACGTTCCGCTCGAGCCGCTCACGTTCGAGGATCTTCTGCGCTCGCACGGCCTCGGGGTTGTTCGTGAAGTTGAAGTCCGTCGTCAGCGCGTCGGAAAGCATGAGAGCCGAGGTGGCGAACCCGGCGACGAGGATGACGATCCAGATACCGATCGTCGTCCACGCGTGCTTGCTGCTCACCCGGGCCAGCGTTTCGGGGTTCAGACGCATCGCGGTCTCCCTTCGCGATCCATGTGCATCGCCCATCCGGCTTGTCCGGCATGGACTTACGGCATATGCTTACGGCGTCAGTAGTCTACCCATACGCTGTAAGGTGTCAACCCGAGCAACGAGCTCGGCGTCCAAGAACTTCAACAGATCCGAGTGAACGCCATGTCGCAAGCAGATGAAGGGGAGGCGACGGCCGCGATCGGGCCGAGCGCCCACCGCGGGCGTCTTTCGCGCGAACTGATCGTCCGCACCGCACTGCAGCTGATGGACGAGGAGGGTCTCGAGGCCGTCACGATGCGCCGCGTCGGGCGCGCGCTCGGCGTCGAGGCGATGTCGCTCTACAACCACGTGCGCGACAAGGAGGATCTCCTCGACGGCGTCGCCGAGGCCGCGCTCGCCGAGTTCGACGTCGAGCCGACGGACGGCGACTGGCTCTCGCAGGGGAGGGCCGCCGCGCACGAGTGGCGCAAGCTCCTCAAGCGGCACCCGAACGTCATGACGCTGCTCGTCGAGCGCAAGCACCCGATCACGTCTCCCGACGCGATCCGGCCGACCGAAGTCGCGCTCCAGATCCTTCGCCGCGCCGGCCTGTCCGAATCGGACACCGTCCATGCCTTCCAGGCGATCGGCGGCTACATCTTCGGGTTCGTGATGATGGAGATCGGCAACGTCGCGCCGGCGCGGCCTGGCGCCGCCGACGTCGGTCCCGCGCTCGAGCAGCTGAGCGCGCAGTTCCCTTGTTTCGCCGCGCTCTACCCGTGGATGGCGGAGTGCGACATGGACCAGACGTTCGATTTCGGGCTCGACCTCCTGCTGGAGGGGATCCGCGCCAAGGCCACCGCGCGCTAGCCTCGGCGTCAGCCGAGCAACCCGAGCTCGCGCCCGACGCGGTCGAACACGTCTAGCGCCTCCTTCAGGTCCTCCTCGCCGTGCTCGGCGGTCACGATCGTCCGGACGCGCGCCTGCCCCTTCGCGACCGTCGGGAACACGATCGCCGGCGTGAACACGCCCTCCTCGAACAGGCGGCGCGCGAACGCCTGGGTCTTCTCCTCGTCGCCCGTGATGACCGGCGTGATCGGCGTCTCGCTGGCGCCGGTGTCGAAGCCGAGATCGTGCAGGCCGGCCTTGAAGGACCGCGTGTTCGACCAGAGCCGCTCGAGCCGGTCCGGCTCGTCGCGGATGATGTCGAGGGCCTCGATGCAAGCCGCCACGACGGCCGGTGGGGCGCTGGTCGAGAACAGGTACGGGCGGCCGCGGTTCTGCAGCCACTCGATCAGGTGATGCGGACCGGCGATGAAACCGCCGAGGACGCCGATCGCCTTCGAGAGCGTGCCGACCTGGACGTCGACGCGGCCGTGCAGTCCGAAGTGGTCGACGGTCCCCGCGCCGCCGGCCCCGAGGACGCCGCTCGCGTGCGCGTCGTCGAGCATCATGATCGCGCCGTGCTTCTCGGCGACCTCGACGAGGTCGGGGAGCGGCGCGATGTCGCCGTCCATCGAGAAGACCCCGTCGGTGATGAGCAGCTGCCGCCGCCCCTCGCGCTTCGTCTCGGAGAGGAGCGCGTCCGCCGCCGAGGCGTCCTTGTGCGGGAACACCCTGATCTCGGCGCGGCTGAGCCTCGCGCCGTCGATGATCGAGGCGTGGTTGAGCTGGTCCGAGACGATGACGTCCTCCTTGGTGAGGATCGCGGCGACCGTCCCCGCGTTCGACGTGAAGCCGGACTGGAACATCAGCGCGTCATCGGCGTGCTTGAACGCCGCGAACCGCTCCTCGAGCTCGCGGTGCATCGTCATCGAGCCGGCGATCGTCCTCACGGCGCCGGTTCCGGCGCCGAGCTCGCGCGCGGCGCGCGCGGCGGCGTCGTTCATGCGCGGGTGGTTGGCCAGCCCGAGGTAGTTGTTCGACGCGAGATTGATCACCTCGCGTCCGTCGAACCGCGCGCGGCCGCCGGTCGGCCCTTCGAGCGTTCGCGAATGCAGCAGCAGTCCCTGCTCGGCCAGCTGGTGCAGCTCGTCCCGGAGATAGTCGAGCGCGCCCACGCTACTCGCCGCCGACGGGGGCGCCGGGGAACACGATGACCTTGGCGGCGCGCCCGGACGCAGTCGTCTCGAACGCCTCCTCGAACCGCGACAGCGGGAACCGGTGCGTGATGACCGGCGTCACGTCGACGCGTCCGGTGGAGAGCAGCGTCGTCGTCTGCTGCCACGTCCGGAACATCTCGCGGCCGGTGATCCCCAGGATCCGCGCCTCCTTGAAGATGATTTGGTCGGTCAGGTCGAGCGTCACTGCCCGGTCGGGCAGCCCGAGCAGCGACATCCGCCCGCCGCGCGCGAGCATCCGCGTTCCCTGGTCGATGGCGCGAGCGTTGCCGGACATCTCGAGCACCACCTCGGCGCCGGCGCCCTCCGTCTCGCGCAGCACGACCTCGACCGTGTCCTCGGCCTTCGGGTCGACGAGGAGGTCCGCCCCCATCTTCGACGCCAGTTGGCGACGCTCGTCGTTGGGCTCGATCGCGATGACCTTCCACGCGCCCAGGGCGCGTGCGATGCCCACCGCGAACAGGCCGATCGGGCCACAGCCGATCACGGCCACGGGGTTCGTCAGGAGATCCTCGCCGCCCTCGGTACCGAACGTGGCATGCACCCCATTGCCGAACGGCTCCATGATCGAGGCGACGTCGGGGTGGATCTTGTCGCCGACGATCCACGCGTTCTGCGCGGGGATGACCACGTACTCCGCGAAGGCGCCGTCGGTGTCGACGCCGAGGATCTTCAGGTTCTGACAGATGTGCGCTCGACCCGTCCGGCAGGTCGAGCAGATGCCGCACGCGATGTGCGTCTCGGCCGCGACGAACGTCCCGGGCCGGATGTGATGGACCTCGGGTCCGACCTCCTCGACGTAGCCGGCCAGCTCGTGGCCGAACGTCATCGGCACGCGCGGGACACGACCCTCCGCCCACTCGTTCCACTCGTAGACGTGGACATCCGTTCCGCAGATCGACGCGGCGTGGACGCGGACCAGGACCTCGCCCTCGCCGGGACGCGGGATCGGGATGTCGACCAACTCGGCCCCGCGGCCGCGCGACGTCTTGCGTAGGGCACGCATCGTGCCGCTCATCGCGTTCCGCCCATCCTGCGCCGAGGGTACCCCAGCGTGACACCATCGACGCCGCCGAGCGACCCGGAACGCAGGGGCCCCCGCACGCGTCGAACCGCCATCAAGGCACGGCCGCTCGGACCGAAAGGACGACCGATGCAGACCCGCCGGCTCACGCTCTCCCTGCTCGTGCTCGCGTTCCTGTCCGCCGGGTGCGGACGCCTCGCCGGCTCGGGCACGACCGGCGGCTCGGCGTCGCCGAGCGGGATCGAGCACCCCACGGGCGCCTCCGACCTGGTCCTCCGCTGGGAGACGTCCGGCGGGTTCGTGAACCCGGCCTCAGTCCTCGACCGGGTTCCCTCGTTCTCGTTGTACGGCGATGGAACCCTGATCACCGAGGGCGCACACACCGAGATCTACCCGGGCGCGGCGCTGCCGCCTCTCCTCGCGCAGGCCATCACTGAGAACGGCATGCAGGCGATCCTCGCCGCGGCGAGGGACGCCGGACTGCTCGACGGCGACGCGAGGTACCCGTTCTGCGTGGCCGACGTCCCCGACACCGTCTTCACCGTGAACGCCGATGGGCGGACGAGCGTCGTCACGGCGACGGCGCTCGGCATGGGCGGCCCGGGATGCCCGGACGCGAACGACGAAGCTCGCGCGAAGCTGTTCCGGTTCCTGACCAGGCTCGGCGACCTCCAGAGTTGGCTGCCGGCCGGCTCGATCGGTGGGGAGCACCCCTACACGTCGAGCGCGCTCCGGATCTTCGTCCAGCCCTATCAGGCCGACCCGACCCTGACGGAGACCCCGGTCGCGTGGCCGGGCTCGCAGCCCCTCTCCGTGGTCGACGGCACCGTCGAGATGGCACCGAGCGTCTCGTGCGGGGTCGTGGACGGGGCGGACGCGGATGCCGTGCTCGAGGCCGCGCGGTCCGCGAACGAGCTCACCCCGTGGACCAGCGACGGGCGGCGGTACTCGGTGGTCTTCCGGCCGCTCCTGCCGGACGAGTCCGGCTGTTGAGCGGGTAACGCGGTCCTTTGGCCGGTCCTCTGGCCGACTGTTCCCGAGCTCCCGTTCAAGGGATAGAGGTGTGATGGCCGATAACCGGTAAGGACCAGTCAAAGGCGGTCCCCCGACGTTGGAAGCCGAGCACGACCTCTCCCCGCCCACGGGCGGTACGTCTGCCGCGGCCGACGCCGTGGCATCGCTCCTGTCCAGCGCGCGCGAGCTCCCGGAGGACATCCGGGACACGCTCGAGCGGGTCGCCACGGATCTCCGGCGGACCGAAGGGGAGCTCGGATCCGTCGTCGCTCGATACCGCGCGCTGGTCGAACAGATCCCCGCGATCGTCTACATCGATGTCGCCGACGACTCGATGGCGACGACCTACGTCAGCCCCCAGATCGAGACCCTCCTCGGGATCACGCCCGAGGAGTACACCTCCGACCCGCACCTGTGGACCCGGCACCTGCATCCCGAGGACCGAGACCGGGCGCTGGAGGAGTACGTCCGTGGACGCGAGTCCGGCGAGCCGTTCACGTACGAGTACCGGCTGATCGCGGAGGACGGCCACATCGTCTGGGTCCGCGACAGCGCGACGACCGTCCGAGCCGCCGACGGCACGGCGGCGTTCATCCACGGCGTCATGCTCGACGTGACCGACGCGCGCGAGGCCGAGGAGCACGCGGCGTTCGTTTCGTACCACGACCATCTCACCGGTCTGCCGAACCGCGCGATGTTCGAGGAGTACCTGGACCTGGCGATCGCGCGTGCCCGTCGTGCCGACGACGCCGTCGCGGTGATGATGATCGACGTCGACGATTTCAAGCTGGTGAACGACAGCCTCGGCCACGAGGCCGGCGACGCGCTCATCGCCGAGCTGGCCGTGCGGCTGCGCGAGGCGACGCGGGACACGGACCTGGTCTCGCGGCAGGGCGGCGACGAGTTCCTCCTGCTGCTCGCCGACCTCGAGAAGACGACGGCGTCGGGCATGCCGAACGCCACCGACGGCGGCACCCTGATCGCCGAATCGGTCGCGACGCGCATCCACGAGGCGCTCCGGGCTCCGTTCGAGCTCGGCGAGACCGAGGTCTACGTGACCGCGAGCATCGGCATCGCGCTCTTCCCGCAGCACGCGGCCGACGCGACGCAGCTGCTGCGCGACGCCGACACGGCGATGTACCGAAGCAAGCAGATGGCGCCGGGCGGCTACTCGATCTACGCGGACGGTGCGCAGGACATGCTCGGCAAGTTGTCGCTCTCGACGCGTCTGCGCAAGGCGGTCGAGAACCAGAACTGGGAGCTCCACTATCAGCCGATCGTCGACCTCGTCGAAGGGTCGATGAAGGGCGTCGAGGCGCTGATCCGCTGGAACGACCCGAACGGCGGCCTCGTCCCACCCGGCGAGTTCATCCCCCTGGCCGAGGAGATGGGCCTGATCGAGGCGATCGGCGACTGGGTCGTCAACGAGCTCGCCCGACAGGGAGCGGCGTGGCGCGCCGAGGGACTGGAGCTCGAGCTCTCCTTCAACCTCTCGCCGCGGCAGCTCTGGCAGCCGGAGGTGGGCAACCGGATCACGGAGCGCATCGAGGCGGCGAACATCGACCCCCGGCGCATCCTCGTCGAGATCACGGAGACGGCCGCGATGACCGACCCGGACCGCACGCTTCGGGTCCTGCGTGATCTCCGCGCCCGAGGGCTGCGGGTCGCGCTCGACGACTTCGGGACGGGCTACTCGTCCCTGTCGCGGCTGCGGGATCTGCCGGTCGACGTCCTCAAGGTCGACCGCTCGTTCGTCCGCGACGTCTCGTCGCAGCCCGCGAACGGCAGCATGGTCCAAGCGATCGTGCAGCTCGCACACGCCCTGGGCATGACGCCGCTGGCCGAGGGCATCGAGACGCAGGACGACTGGCTGTTCCTGGTCGAGCGCGGTTGCCGGCTCGGGCAGGGCTACTTCTTCAGCCGGCCGGTCGTCGCGGAGGACATCATGGCGCGGCACCGCCGCTCTGCCATCGCGCTGGTCGAACCCGCGTAGCGATCAGCCGCCGCGGCATCGGCCGCGACAGGGTGCTCAGCCTCGGCGTCGCGGTCGCAGGGAGGAGCGGCGTCCGCCGGGCGACCCCGAGAACACCACCCGGGGCGGCGGCACCGCCATCCCAGACTCGCCGAACTCGTCGTGCAGGTCGAGCGCCGCGGCCATCCGCCCCACGTCCCCCTGCTGGTCGCGCGTGACGAGCGTGATCCCGTTGCCGCCGCGTCCCGCGCGACCGGTGCGGCCGACGCGATGCACGTAGCCGCGGTGATCCTCCGGCGGGTCGAAGTTGATGACGTGCTCGATGTGCTCGACGTCGAGCCCGCGGGCCGCCACGTCGGTCGCGACGAGGACGGTCGACCTGCCGCTCTCGAAGCGCGCGAGCGCGCGTTCGCGCGCGCTCTGCGCGAGGTCGCCGTGCATCGCCTCGGCCTTGATGCCCTTGGCACGGAGGCGCTTGACGAGACGATCCGCGCCCCGCTTGGTGCGGACGAACACGAGCGCGAGCCCCTCGGCGTCGCCCCTCGGCAGGAGGTTGATGAGCGCGTCGACCTTGTCGGACTGGTCGACCGCGACGAACCGGTGCTCGACCTCCTCGATCGTCTTGCCGTCGGTGGCGACCTCGTGGCGGGCCGGGCCGTCGGTGTACGCCGCGGCCAGCCGGCCCGCGGCGCCGTCCAGCGTGGCCGAGAAGAACATCGTCTGGCGCTGCTTCGGCAGCCGGCGGACGATCCGGTCGACCTGGGGCTGGAATCCCATGTCGAGCATGCGGTCGGCCTCGTCCAGAACGAGTATCCGGATGCCGCCGAGCTTCACGGAACCTCGGGTGGCGAGGTCCTCGAGCCGCCCCGGCGTCGCGATCAACACGTCGGCCTTGCGCGCGCGATCGGCCTGCGGGCCGATCTTGGCGCCGCCGTACACCGGCGCGACCGTGAGGCCTTTGGCCTTCGCGATGTCGCGAAGCTCGTCGGTCACCTGTACGCACAGCTCGCGCGTCGGGACGAGGACGAGGGCGGATGCCCCCTCGGTTGGCGAAACCCGTTCGACGATCGGGATCGAGAACGCGAGCGTCTTGCCGGAACCCGTCCGGGACTTGGCGAGGACGTCGCGGCCCTCGAGCGCATCCCGCATCACGAGCGCCTGGATCGGGAAGGGTGCCTCGATCCCGCGCCTGGCGAGGATCGAGGCGACGGCGTCGGACACGCCGAGCGTCTGGAACGAAGGCACTGCTGTCACGTGTGCTCCTTCTGCGGCCGTGCAGCCGCCGGTCATCGGGAGAGGTCGCGAACATCCCGAGACCGCCGTGAAGGAGGGACCGAGGAACGAAACCTCACGGGACGGCGTCGCCGTCCCTCGGCAGCCACTGTACCAGGGGACCTACCCCGCGGCGCGGAGGATGAGCAGGATCATCGCGTAGTGGCAAGCGGCAGCCGCGACCATGAACGCGTGCCAGACCTCGTGGTAGCCGAACACCGCCGGCGCCGGGTCGGGCCGCCGCCGGGCGAGCACGACCGCTCCGATCGTGTAGAGGATCCCCCCGGTCAGCATGAGGATCGCGGCCGGCCTCGGCAGGGCCCGCACGAGCTGCGGCAGGGCGAGGACGGCGAGCCAGCCCAGCACCACGTACAGCGTTCCCGAGAGGACCGACAGCCGGTCGATCCGGGAGATCTGCAGGACGATCCCGACGGCGGCGCCCGCCCAAACGACCGACAGCAGCACGATCGACCACGGCGCACGCAGGACGAGCGCGCACACCGGCGTGTACGTCCCGGCGATCAGCACGAAGATCATCGAGTGGTCGAGGCGTTTCATGCGCCGCAGGGCCGCGACCGACCAGGCGACTCGGTGATAGGCGGCGCTGGCGCCGAAGACGGCCGTCAGGCTCACCCCGTAGACGAGGACGGTGATGCGCGAGCCGGCGTCGCGCGCGAGCAGCATCAGCGCGATCCCCGCCGGCAGCGAGACGAAGAACCCGACCTCGTGGAACCAGCCGCGCAGCTTGGGCTTCGTCGGAACGACGGCGGACATCGCACCCTCATGGTAGTTCGCGGCCCGCAGTACCCTTCGTCCATGGAGGTCGCCGCCGAGCTCGCGACCCGGATCGCGGTCGCACGCGGCGACCGGCCGGCCGACGTGGTGCTTCGGGGCGGAACGGTCCTCTCCGTCTTCACCGGCGAGCTGCTCCGCGCCGACGTCGCGATCGCGGGCCAACGGGTCGCCGCGATCGGCGAGGGCTACGACGGCGTCGAGCGCGTCGACGTGTCGGGGAGGATCCTGCTCCCGGGCTTCATCGATGCGCACATGCACCTCGAGTCGACGAAGCTCACGATCGACGAGTTCGCGCGCGCCGCGCTCCCGTGGGGGACGACGACGGTGGTGCTCGATCCGCACGAGATCGCGAACGTCTTCGGCCTCAACGGGGTGCGCGCGATCCTCGCGAGCGCGCGCGACGTACCGCTCGATGCGTACGTCATGGTCTCGTCCTGCGTGCCGGCGAGCCCGTTCGAGTCCAACGGCGCGACGGTGACCGCCGAGGACATCGCGCGGTTCCTGGCGGAGGAGCCGAGCGCGATCGGCCTCGCGGAGATGATGGACGCGCACGGCGTGGTTCGCGGATCCGACGACGCCGTTGCCAAGCTCGTCGCGGCCTCCGGGCGGCACGTCGACGGCCACGCGCCCGGCCTGACCGGCCGCGCGCTCAACGCATACCTCGCCGCGGGCGTGCGGAGCGACCACGAGTGCACCACGTACGAGGAAGCGCTCGAGAAGCGGCGGCTCGGCATGAGCATCATGCTCCGCGAGGGGTCGGCGGCCAGGAACCTCGAGGCGCTCGTCCCGCTCGTCCTCGAGCACGGGCCGGAGCACTGCATGCTCTGCACGGACGACCTCGAGCCGGATCACCTGCTCGACGACGGACACATCAACGACGTGGTGCGCAAGGCGGTCGCGCTCGGATGCCCGCCGGCGGGCGCCGTCACGATGGCCACGCTGAACGCCGCGCGGTACCACCGGCTGTTCGATCACGGGGCCGTCGCCCCGGGCTACCTCGCCGACGTCATCGCAGTGGAGGACCTCGAGGCGTTCCGACCGACCCACGTGTGGAAGCGCGGGCGACTCGTCGCGAGGGACGGCGTCGCGATCGGTGTTCCGCGCGTCGAGGCGCCGCACGGACTTCGGCACAGCGTACGGGTGCCGGCGGTGGGCGCCGAAGACTTCGCGACGCCGGCCGCCGGCCCGATCCGCGTGATCGGCGTGAGCGCCGGCCAGATCGTGACGCGCTCGCTGGTCGAGGATCCGTCGAGGCACGACGGGTTGGCCGTTCCCGACCCGACGCGCGACCTCGCGAAGATCGCCGTCGTCGAACGCCACCACGGGACGGGGCGGATCGGCGTCGGGTTCGTCCACGGCTTCGGCATCCGGCGCGGCGCGCTGGCGTCGACGCATGCACACGATGCGCACAACGTCGTCGTCGTCGGCGTCGACGAGGGGGACATGGCGGCCGCCGTGCACCGGCTCGGCGAGACCGGCGGCGGTCAGGTCGCGGTCGCGGCCGGCGAGGTGGTCGCCGAGGTGCGTTGTCCCATCGGAGGGCTCCTGTCCGACCAGCCGGTCGAGGACGTCGCCGCCGGTGTGCGCGCGCTCGAGGAGTCTGCGGCCCGTCTCGGCGTGACGCTGCCGGCACCGTTCATGGCGATGTCGTTCCTCGCGCTCTCGGTGATCCCCGAGCTGAAGATCACCGACCGCGGGTACGTCGACGTCGAACGCTTCGCGGTCGTTCCGCTGGTCGTCGGCGAGGGCGTTCCCGCCTAGGGATTCAGCTCGGCACGAACGCGCTCGGCGATCCTTGACGCCGAGATGCCCGCCCAGTCGCGCAGCTCCTCGGGCGAACCGGAGCCCGGCATCTGCGTCACCGCGATCTTGACCACCCGCCCGCCGAGCTCACCGCCGGTGGCCACCGCATCGAGCACGGCGTCGCCGAGCCCGCCCTGGATCCAGTGGTCCTCGACCACGACGAGCGTCCCCGTTTCGCGGAGCGCGCCGCGAACGGCATCGGCGTCGATCGGCTTGACCGAGTAGCAGTCGATGACGCGCGCCGCGACGCCGTCGCCGGCGAGCAGATCCGCCGCCGCGATGCATTCGTGGACGGTGATCCCGGCGCCGATCAGCGTCACGCGGTCGTCGTCGCTCCGCGCGATCGTCTTGCTGCCGCCGATGGGGAACTCCTCACCCGCCTGGTACAGCGTCGCGGTCTTCTCGCGCGTGGTGCGGATGTACGAGACGCCTGCCAGGTCGGCCATCGCCGCCGTGAGCTTGACGGCGCTCGTACCGTCCGACGGATACAGGACCGTCGACCCGTGCACGGCGCGCATCATCGCGAGGTCCTCGAGCGCCATCTGCGAAGGCCCGTCCTCGCCGATCGACACGCCGGCGTGCGAGCCGGACAGACGGATGTTCGCGCGGCTGATGGCCGCCATGCGGACGAAGTCGAACGCCCGCGTGAGGAACGCCGCGAACGTCGCGGCGAATGGCGCCTTGTGGAGCACCTGCATGCCGACCGCGGCCCCGACCATCGCCTGCTCCGCGATGAACAGCTCGACGAACCGATCCGGCGCCACCGAGAGGACGTCCTCGGTGTACGTCGAGTTGGCGACCTCGCCGTCGAGGGCCACGATGTCGGTCCGCGCCAGGGCGAGCGCCCGGAGGGCCTCGCCGAACGCCTTCCGCGTGGCGACGCCGCCTGAGTAGGTGGGCAGCTCAACCGGTCCTCGCGTGGCCTCGGGTGCCGTCCACGGCTCGGGCTTGGGCGGCGTGAACGCGATGTTCCGCTCGCCGCCGAGCTCGGCGATCGCCTGCCTCGCATGCTCCCGGTCGAGCGCCTTGCCGTGCCAGCCCTCCTTGTCTTGGAGGAACGACACGCCGTGCCCCTTCTGCGTTCGCGCGACGACGAGCACCGGGCGGTTCGATTCCTCCGCGCGCCGGTACGCACGGTCGATCGCCTCGACGTCGTGGCCGTCCACCTCGAACGCGTCCCACCCGAACGAACGCGCACGCCGGACGTACGCCTCGCCGTCCCACTGCAGCATCGTCGGCCCACGCTGCCCGAGGCGATTCATGTCGAGGATCGCGTTCAGGTTCGCGGTGCCGTGGAACGAGGCGTTCTCCATCGCCTCCCACACCGATCCCTCGGCGACCTCCGAATCGCCCATCAACACCCACACGCGCGCCGGGCTGTCATCCAGCTTCATCGCGAGCGCCATCCCCAGCCCGATCGGCAAGCCCTGCCCGAGCGAGCCCGTCGCCACGTCGATCCACGGCATGTCCTCGACGGGGACGGGGTGACCCTGGACCGGACTCCCGAACCTGCGGAACGAGAGGAGCTGTTCGTCGGAGATCGCGCCGACCGCTTTCAACATCGCGTACATCAGCGGCGACGCGTGGCCCTTCGAGAGCACGAAGCGGTCGTTCGCGGAGTTCGCGGGGTCGTCGACGTCGTACCGCAGGTGATCTGCCCACAGCACGGCGAGCAGATGCGCCGCCGACAGCGAGGAGGTCGGGTGGCCCGACCCGGCGGCCGTCGAGGACCGGATCGAGTCGACGCCGAGCTGCGCCGCCAACTCGGTCCACTCTGCGTTGTCCATGCTCGCCTCCTCGCGAAGAGCCGCGGGAATGGTACGCCCCAAACGACGAAGGGAGCGGCCAGGAGAGCGAGGGGGAGAGCGACTGGTAGCCTGGGCGCATGGCCGACTTCAAAGAGGTCCGCGTCGAGCGCCTGTACCTGAAGGTGCCGAACTCCGACAAGCTGCGCAAGACCGCGGCCGGACGGCACAAGCACCTGCTGGCAGCGGGGTGGCGCGAGGTCAACCGGAAGCAGGACATCGACCACATCGCCGTGCGCTACGAGCGCGCCGGTGTGACGCCGCTCAAGTACCGGATGCCGCGCCCGGACACCGAGGCCCAGCGGATGGATCGTCGTGGGGGCCGCGGACGGGGCGGCCCGGGCGGGCCCGGCGGCAGAGGCCGCGGCGGTCGCGGCCGCTGATCACGGCGCGCGAGCACCGCCCGATCCCCAACGCGAAGCAAGAAGGACCCGCCGAAGCGGGTCCCTCATCGTTGTCCGACCTCGCCCGGGGCTAGACAGCTCGAACGTTGGCGGCCTGCGGGCCCTTCTGGCCCTGCGTGACCTCGAACTCGACCTGCTGGCCCTCCTCGAGGTTCCGGTAACCCTCGCCCGTGATCGCGCTGAAGTGCACGAAGACGTCCGGGCCACCCTCCTGCGAGATGAAGCCGTAGCCCTTCTCGGGGCTGAACCACTTCACGACACCGGTTGCCACAAGCGATCCCTCCTTTCTGTGGCACCGCACGGGTCGGGGAAGCCGCCCGCCGTGCCGCCGGTCGCCGCGGCGACCGGGAGGGAACTGCTCGCGTTGCCAGTGGAACCGACGCCGTACCCCTCGCGGCGCAGGGTACCACCTGACCCGAAGCGGCGGAAGTTCGGCAACACCGAACCGAATATCGTTCGGTGGGCGAGCTCGACTGCCGCACGGACCGCTGATAGTATGGTGGCTGCGGACGGTTTCGTTCGTCATCCTGCGTGGTATTCCGTTCGGATGCGGCCGCAACCGCCGGCCGAAGGCGGAGGGAGGGTCGGGCGTGAGCGAACAGCAGGTTGACAGGAAGTCGCTTCGGCCCAAGCGCGAGTTCGGACGGGCGCACGCATCCGAGCAGCCGTTCGAGTACCCGGCGAAGCGCGAGTTCGTCGAGCCGGACTGGCGGCGTCTCCCGGGCTTCGAGCACGTGACGACCGAGGAGTGGGAGAGCGCGCAGTGGCAGCGCGCCCATACGGTCAAGAACCTGGTCGAGCTCAAGCGGGTGCTCGGCGACTTCCTGGACGACGAGCTGTTCGCCGACATCGAGCGTGATCAGCAAGAGCGCGCCACGATGTCGATGCTCCTGCCGCCCCAGATGATCAACACGATGAACGAGCGCGACCTGCGCTCGGACCCGGTCCGCCGCTATATGGCGCCGATCTACAGCGAGCGCGAGCGGGAGTTCCCCAGTCACCCGATGGCCTCGCGCGACTCGCTGCACGAGTCCGACATGTGGGCGGTCGAGGGCCTGACCCACCGCTATCCCACGAAGGTCCTGGCCGAGCTCATCCCCACGTGCCCGCAGTACTGCGGTCACTGCACGCGCATGGACCTCGTCGGCAACGACACGCTGCAGATCGTGAAGTACAAGTTCGAGACCAAGCAGAACGAACGCTGGGAGGCCATGCTCGACTACCTCCGACGGACGCCCTCGGTCCGGGACGTCGTCGTCTCAGGTGGCGACATGGCGAACGTGCCGATCGCACGCCTGCAGGACTTCGTCTTCAAGCTGCTCGACATCGAGAACATCCGTGATATCCGGATCGCCACCAAGGGCCTGATGGGCATCCCGCAGCATTTCCTCCAGGACGACGTCCGCGCCGGCTACGAGGCGATGGCCGCGAAGGCCAACCAGCGCGGCGCCGACATCTCGATTCACACGCACGTCAACAACGCCAACCAGCTCACGCCGCTGGTGGCGAAGGCGGTTCGCTACCTCCTCGACGCCGGCTTCCGCGACATCCGCAACCAGGGAGTGCTGCTCCGCGGCGTCAACACGACGCCGAACCAGCTGCTCGACCTGTGCTTCACGCTGCTCGATCACGCGAAGATCATGCCGTACTACTTCTACATCTGCGACATGATCCCCAACGCCGAGCACTGGCGGACCGCCGTCTGGGAGGTGCAGGAGCTCCAGTTCGCGATCATGGGCTACCTCCCCGGGTTCGCAACGCCACGGATGGTCGTCGACGTGCCTTTCGTCGGGAAGCGGTGGGCGCACATGCTCAGCCGGTATGACCGCGGGAAGGGCATCTCATACTGGACGAAGAACTACCGAACAGGCATCGAGTACGACGACCCCGAGGCGCTACGGCGCGAGCACGAGTACTACGACCCGATCTACACGCTGCCCGAGGCGGGCCAGGAGTACTGGCGCCGGTTCGGGCATCGGGAGCGCGAGCTCCTCCCCGTTTGAGGCGCGGGCAGGCGCGGCGACCGCCGGCCCCCATCCCTCTTACGACTGCGTGACCTGGCTGAACAGGTCGAAGTACTGCTGCAGCTCGTCCTCGGAGAAGTTCTTGTACTCGTAGAGGTTCGCCTGCGTCGGGTCGTCCGGTGGGAACAGCAACGGACTCGTCGACAGCGTCTCGTAGTACTGCTTCGTCCCGCCCTTGGACGTCTCCGCCTTCTGCTTCATCAGGTCCTGGACGCCCGCAACCCGGCGTCATGTACAGGACCCAGTCGGTGACCTGCACGGCGATGTCCGGCTCGTAGAAGAAGTCCATGAAGCGGTGCGCGTCGGCCGGGTGCTCGGCGTTGATCGGGATGAAGTCGCCGCTCGCCCAGATCACACCGCCCGAGTCGGGGACGACGAACTCCAGATCGGGAGCGCCACCCAGGTACTTCCAGTAGAAGATGTCGCCCGACCAGGCCATCGACGCCCACGTGTCCTTGTCAACGAGCGCCTGAACGTAGTCCTGGCCGTAGTAGTCGCGGACAATCCCGGCGTCACGTTGCTCGATCAGCTTGTCCTTGGCGTGCGTGGCATCGTCGATCGTCGCCTGCTGCGGATCGACGCCGAGCATCAGCAGCGTCAGCGTCATGACGTCGACATCTCGGTCAGCATGCCGACGTGGCCGGCGAGCTTCGCGTTCCACAGGTCGGAGAAGCTCACGATCCTGCCGCCCACGAGGTCCGGGTAGTACGCGATCCCGGTCACGCCGCCCTGCCATGGGACGCTGTGCGCGTTCTTCGGGTCGTAGACGGGATCGCGGAACGCGGGGAGCATGTTCTGCGTCGCGTTCGGCAATGCGTCCCAATGCAGCGGCTCGGCGAACCCACCGTGATCCATCCGGTTGATCACCCAGTCCGCCAGGCAAACGACGTCCCAGCCCGTCGACTGTCCGGCGTTGAGCTGCGGATACAGCTTCGCGAAGAACTCCTCGTTGTCGTTGATGAGCTCCCGGTAGTCGACGGTGCTGTCGTAGCGCTTCTCGTACGCCTCGAGCGTCGGGCGGTGGCCGCCCTTGGCTCGGTCGATGTACAGCGGCCACTGCGCGATCGACACCTGGTTCGCGAACGGTCCGAGCGTCGGCGTGGCGCCGGGCGCCGAGGCGGTCGCGCCCGAGCCGCCGCCGCCGTTCGAGCCGCAGGCCGCGAGCACGGCGGCGGCCGACGCGCCGAGCGCGCCGGGGCCCGTCCACCGGAACAGCTCACGTCGCGTGATCGGCCGGTCCACCGGCGACGATTCCATCCATCGCTCGAGCGACTCGATCTTCAAGGCTCCCTCGTCGTCGAGATCCAGCGGGCGCAGCGGCAGCGGTATAGGAGGCTTCCAGGCGCCGCGCTCGCCGCGCGCCACAGGGTATCGTCGGGCGCCGATGAGCAAGCCGATGAGCAGCCGGACGCTCGAGCAGGTCCCGCTCGGCGACATCGACGAGCACGCCGAGCAGGTGATGGTCCCGATGCGCGACGGCGTCCGCCTCGCCACCGATGTCTACCTCGAACCCGGGGGCGAACGGCGGCCGGCGGTGCTCGTCCGGCTCCCGTACGACAAGAGCGCGCGCTTCTCGTTCATGATCAGCGTCGCGCCTCGGTTCCTCGAGCGTGGGTACGCGTTCGTCGCACAGGACGTCCGCGGCAAGGCGCGGAGCGAGGGCGAGACGTTCGCCTTCGTCTCCGAGGTTGCGGACGGGGCCGACACGCTCGACTGGATCGTCGAGCAGCCGTGGTCGAACGGCGCGGTCGCGATGTTCGGCGACTCGTACTACGGGTTCACGCAATGGGCGGCGGCCGCGAGCGGCCATCCCGCGCTCAGGGCGATCGTCCCGCGCGTCACGACGACCGAGATCGGCACCGACTGGATGTACCACCAGGGCGTGTTCTGCCTCTACACGATGGCCGAGTGGGCCGCCACGACGTGGATCGACGCGCCGCTGTACGAGGGACCGCCGGACTTCTCGGTTCGACCCCTCGCAGACGTCGTGCCGGCCGTCCAGGGCGGCCGCGGCTCTGCGAGCTTCGATCGCTGGCGCTCGACTCAGGCCGCGGACGCGTTCTGGACGGCGGAGATCTTCGGGACCGCCGATCCGCTCGCACGCGTCTCGATCCCGGTGCTGCACTGCGGCGGGTGGTGGGACGTCTTCCAGCGCGGACAGCTGCGCGACCACGCCCGGCTCGTGACTCGGGGTACCGGCGACCAGCACCTCGTGATGGGCTCGACGGATCATTTCGACGACGAGCTGGCCGACGACGGCACGACGGTGGAGGACATCCTCGTGAGCGAGGAGGCGCTCGAGCGTTTCCTGCCGGCGTACGTCGGGCCGGCGCTCGCGTTCCTCGACCGGTACGTGCTCGGCCGCGAAGAGCGGATCGACCCCGTCCGATGGCACCTCGCGAACGCGGGATGGCGGAAGTCCGCGACGTGGCCGCCGGCGGACGCGCGTTCGGTGACGCTGTTCGCTGGCGGCGCCGGCGCGCTGACCGGCGGGCCGGAGGGGGGCGTCCTGGACGAGCGTGCCGGCGGCCGCGGCGCGATCGCGTGGGACCACGACCCGGCGAACCTCGTGCCGGACCTCGTCGAGGACGCGTGGCGGCCGCTCCTCGGCCTGCCCGACGAGCGCACGGTCGAGCAACGCCGCGACGTCGCGACGTTCACCGGGGCCGAGGCCGCCCGACCGCTCGACCTGGCCGGCCCCGTCACGGTCCGCGGAACGACCGGGGAGCGGCATGCGCCGGGCGCGCTCGTCGCCAAGCTCGTCGACGTGTTCCCGAACGGCAGGGCCCGCCGGATCCTTCAGGGCGCGAGCGCGACGGAGCCGGGCGCGGCTTTCTCGATCGACCTTGGCAGCACCGGGTACCGGCTGCTGCCGAGCCACCGCCTGCGGCTCGAGGTCGCCGCGAGCGACTTCCCGCGCTACCTGCCCGACGCCGGCCCTGGGCTCGATCCGTGGGCCGTCGGCGAGGGCGCTCCCGCGCCGCGTGAGGTGCGGCTGGGCGACGACGGACTTCGCCTCGTGGTCACCGAGCTGCCGTCGTAACACCCCCGCTCACCAACGCCACCCACGTCGGCATCGTCGCGTAGCGTGGCACACCGGCCGCCCGGACGGTATCGCAACCCGTCCGGTAGCGTGCACGCCGTGCCGATCCCGCGCGCCGCTCGTCGGGCCCTCCCGTTGATCGTGCTGCTGATCATGGCGGGCGTCGTCGCCGTCGCGCTCGACGCATCGGACGCGCCGGACTGGCGGCCGCTCCCTCCGATGCGGATGGGGACACGGCCCGATCCGGTGAATGCGACGGCGTTCCCGACGCGCTGGCCGATCAAGCACGTCGTGTTCATCATCAAGGAGAACCGCACGTTCGATCATATGTTCGGCCGGTTCCCGGGAGCGAACGGGATGACCGTCGGCGACGACCAGGGCACCGAACGGCCGCTGACGCGCGCGCTCGACAAGCTGCCCGCCGACATCAACCACTGTTACCCGTGTGCGCTGCAGGCATGGGACCACGGGAAGATGGACGGCTTCGCGACGATCAGCGAGCCGGCCAAGCTGTACTCGTACACACAGTACCGACCCGGGCAGATCCCGAACTACTGGGCGTGGGCCGAGAAGTACGTACTCGGCGACAACTTCTTCGCGAGCGCCCAGGGACCGTCGTTCCCGAACCACTTGTTCACGATCGCGGCGACGTCGGGCGGCGTCCACGAGAACCCGCTCCAGGACAGGGGCCTCCTCGAGCAGCGGCACCAGGCGACCGGGTTGTTCAAGGCGTGGGGATGCGACTCGGTCGGCGGGGCGTACGTCAACGTCGTGTCGAGCGAGGGTGTCACCGAGCAGGTGCCGCCGTGCTTCGACTTCACGACCGAGGGCGACCTGCTATCCGGCCGGGACATCCCGTGGGCGTACTACTCGGCCACGCAGTTCCAGAACGGCTACCTGTTCTCTGCGTATGACGCCGTCCGTCACGTCCGCGACGACCCGAAGGTCTGGCAGGCCCACATCTTCCCGGTCGACGGGCTCGTTCGCGACATCCGCGCGAACGCGCTGCCGCCCGTGACGTGGGTGACGCCCCGGTTCCCGCTCTCCGATCATCCCGAGTACAGCATGTGCTGGGGCGAGAACTGGACGACCCGCGTGATCGACACGATCATGCGCAGCCCGATGTGGAAGAGCACCGCGATCTTCCTCTCCTGGGACGACTACGGGGGGTTCTACGATCACGTCCCGCCGCCGCAGGTCGACCGGTTCGGCTTCGGGATCCGCGTGCCGCTCCTCGTCATCAGCCCGTACGCGAGACAGGGGTACATCGACCACACGCTCGGCGAGTTCTCGAGCGTGCTGCGGTTCATCGAGGACAACTGGGGGCTGCGGCAGCTCACGCGGCGCGATCGAGATGCGTTCAACCTGTCGGACGCCTTCGACTTCTCGCAGACACCGCGGCCGCCGGACCCGCTGCCGCTCCGAGCTCCGGATTGCACGGGGCCTCAGTTCCCCGACGCGAAGCGCTACGGCGCCGAGACGGCGCCGACGAACCCCGACGGCTGACGCGAACCCGACTCGATCCTCAGTCGCCCATGTCACGGACGCCGAGCGCCACCGACGAGCCGATGGCGAGGTCCGCGAACGTCGTGCCGTACGGACAATCCGTTCGAAGCGGCAGGAGGAGCTTCTTGAAGTCCGGGTGCTCGAAGTCGAACGCCCCGGCGAGCGGGCTCGCCTGCGCGTCACGCTCGGTCATGGGATGCAGGTGGAAGACCTGCTCGATGAACGCGAGCACCGAGGAGAACTCGTACGTGGTGTGGTCGACCTCGCCGCCCTTCGGGTTGTCGCCCGACCGGGTGTACGGGGAGATGATCAGGGCCGGCGCGCGAGGGCCGAGGCCCATGATGTCCACCTGCGGAGGCGGCACCGGGTCGTAGAAGCCGCCGTAGTCGTCCCACGTCTGGATGATGGCCGTCGAGCGCCAGTACTTGCTCTGCATGATCGTGTTCACGAGGTTCACGGTCCAGTTCTCGCCCGCGCACACGCTCTTGCCGCCGCCGGGATGCTCGTTGTACGGCTCGGGCGGGATGATCCACGAGACGGCCGGTAGCTTGTCCTGCTTCACGAAGTTCAGGAACGCGTCCGGGCTGTGCTCGTGCTTCCACATCGGGCCGTAGCGAACGTGCCGGATCATCTGCAGGGCGTTCATCCACGCGTTGAAGTCTGCGAAGTACCCCCACGAGATGCCCCGCCTCTCGAGCTGGTCGGGCAGGACCGGGATGTTGAAGCACAGGCGGATCTTCCGCCAGTGCAGGGCCACGCGGGTCCAGCCACCGGAGCCCTGCGTGATCCGCCGCTCCTCCTGCATGACCTTGTGCCGCTGTGCCTCGGCGAGGTTGGGGTCGAACTGATCCGAGTACTCGGTCGGGTCGTCGCAGAACCCGTTCGGGTGTGTCGCGTCGAGCTTGTTCTCGACGATCCAGTCCGACTGCGCGGCGACCGCGTAGAGATGCTCAGGCGTCGTCGGCCCGTACATGGAGGAGAAGAAGTGATCCGCGAGGACGAATCGATCGGCGTACGCCCAGTAGTTCGGGATGCCGTTGCGGTTGAAGTAGACGTAGCCGCTGAGGTCCTTGCCGTACAGGTCGGCGTTTCCGCCGACGTCGACGGTCCCGTTCATCTGATTGAAGCCATTCATCTCGCCGCCGTTGATGGCCGTCAGACCGCACCGGAAGCAGTGGGTGAGGTCGTGGGACTGGACGTCCTTCGCGTGCTTCAACTGCACGGTTGGCCCGTCCTGACACCCGTTCGCGTCGCACTGGATCGTGCGGCCCTCGGTCGCGCCGGCCGCGCCCGGGTACGTCGCGAAGTAGTTGTTGAACGTTCGGTTCTCCTTGACGATGAAGATCACGTGTTTGATCGGCACCTTGCCGGGCAGCGTCGCGCCGGGGCTGCCTGTCGGCCTGTGGTGACCGCCGGTTGAGGGCGTTCCCGTCGGACCTCCCGCCCGAGTCGTGCCGCCGCTCGGCCACGCCACCCGCGCGATGACGATCCCCATCAGCACGACGAACACGAGGAACAACCGCCGTCGGACGACCTGCTGATGCCGTCGCGACATCGGACGCCGTCCGCGAGGCACGGGCAGGCGCGAACCGGGCCCCGGGGTGTACGACATGGGGCGGCTAGCCTACCCCTGGCCCCGTGCGACGGCGGCCTCGAACGCGCTCGAACGGCGGCGTGCGTCACGCGCGCCGGGCCGTGCGCAGATCCTGCGACAACCGCGCCTCCACGTCCGCGTACCCGGGCGTTCCGGCGACGTTTCGAAGCTCGAACGGATCGGCCGGACCGCGCGAGCCCTCGAGGTCGTACAGCTCGCGCTCGCCGGTGACGTACTCAACGTAGGCGAACCGCCGCGTCCGCATCTCCCACCAGCCGGTGACGTCGCGGCTGCCCTGGAACTCGGACAGCTCGCCCGTCGGCCAGCCCGGCGGGCTGCGGCCCAGCAGGAGCGGCAGCAGGCTCCGGCCGTCGACGCCCCACGCGAGCGGAACGTGCGCGACGTCGGCGAAGGTCGGCGTAAGGTCGACGTTCGACACGGGGTGCGGGTCCGTGTGGGCGCTCGCGCCGGGGAACCGGACGAAGAACGGCGTTCGGATGCACTCGTCGTACGGACATGACTTCGTGACCCACCGGTGCTCGCCGAACGAGAACCCGTTGTCGGTGAGGAACACGACGAGCGTGTCGCCCAGCGCGCGGCGTGCCTGGAGCGCATCGAGGATCTCGAGCACGGCGTCGTCGAGCGCCCCGAGCGTCTCGTAGTTCCGTCGGTGATCCTCGTGGAGCTGCCGCGCCCGGTCGGGCGTCAGGCGCGGGAGCGCGCGGACCCAGGCCGGCTTGTCGGAGACGTCGCGCTCGTCGAAGGAGGGGCTCTCGTGGATCGGGGCGGTCCACGAGTGCTCGTCGCGCGCCGCCGGGATCCATGGCGAGTGCGGCGCCATCGGCGTGAACATCAGGAAGAACGGGTGGTCCGTCGGCGCCGTCCGGATGAAGGTCGCAGCGGCGTTCGCGTACACATCGGTCGAGTAGTCCTGCGGCGCCGAGCCGTACGCGACGGGGAACCCGTCGTTCGTGAGCGCGTACCGCCGGTAGACGGAGCGCTGCGGGCCCTGGAGCCTGGCGAGCCACGTGTCCCATCCCGGCGGCGCGACCGGCGAATGCTCGAACGGGTACTTGTTGAGGTACTTCCCGATGAGGCCGGTCACGTAGCCGGCTGCCTGCAGCGCGGTCGCGATGGTCTTGCCCACATCGAGGTTCTCGCCGCGGTTGTTGTTCACGACACCGGTGTGGTGCGAGTACTCGCCCGTCAGGATCGACGAGCGCGACGGACAGCACAGCGGCGTGTTGATGAACGCGTTCGGGAACCGGATCCAATGCTGGTGCGGATCCTCGACCAGGCTCTGCAGCTTCGGCATCACCGGCGGATCGTGCGGGATCGATTCGAAAGTCTGGTCGTCGCTCAGAATCAGCACGATGTTCAGGCGGCGGTCGCGCGGGACGGCGTGGGACGGGGCGGCGACGGCGAGCGCGGCGACGACGAGCAGGCAGACGACGGCGGCCGGTACGCGCAGGCGCTCGCTCAAGAGCGGTCGAGCCAGCCGCCGTCGCGGCCGTTCGCGTCGGCCACGATGCCGCCGGCGATCGCGAGGGCGATCTCCTCGGGCCGGCGTCCGCCCAGATCGAGGCCCACGGGCGAGCGGATCCGTCGGATGTCATCGTCCGCGAACCCCATCGCGCGCAGGTCCTCGAGGTACGGGCCGACGTGGCGGCTGCTGCCCATCACCCCGAGGAATCCGACGGACGTCCGCAGCGCCGACGCGATCGCCTCAGCGATCCCCGGGAGATCGTGGTCCGTGAAGACGACCACGTCGTCGCCGCCGAGCGAGAGCGCCTCGAGCGACGGGACCGTTCGGCGCGTTCGGTCGTCGGCCGAGACGCGCTCGGATCGCGGCTCGACCAGCACCGCATCGAACCCGAGAGCTTCGGCGTGCCGACGGAGTGCGCGCGCCACGTCGGTCGCGGCGACGATCGCCATCGTCGGTCGCGGCCGGTGCGGCTCGAGATAGACCTCAACGGTGCCCCGCTCGTGCCGGTACACGCGTGTGGTCGGCGCGCCCGCCTCGTAGACCTCCGGGGCGTCGCGGACCGCCGCCTCGTCGAACTCGGCGCACCCGAGCGTCCCGTGGACCTCGCCCCCGGGGACGATCGTGATGAGGTTCCCGACGCGGCACGGGGGAGCGCCCTCGATCTTCACCGCTCGGACGTCGACGCGCGGGGTATGGGGCGCGGGCGCCGGGGCAGGCGTGCGGGTCGCGCGTCCGGTCGGATGGGCGCCCGTCGCGCCGGCGAGCAGCTCGAGCGCGTGCGGAACGACGGGGAGGACCGCGGCGAGGTTCTCCTCGACGCCGCGGGGACTCCCCGGCAGGTTCGCGATGAGCGTTCGGCCGACGGTGCCGACGACCGCGCGCGAGAGCGCGGCCATCGGGGTCTTCTCGAGTCCCGCTCGGCGCATCAGCTCGGCGAGCCCCGGCGCCTCGCGCTCGATCACGGCGCGGGTGGCCTCGGGCGTGACGTCGCGCGGCCCGAATCCCGTGCCGCCGGTGGTCGCCACGAGCGAGACGTCGCGCGCGGCGAGCGACGCGAGGACCGCCTCGATCGCCGGCCGGTCGTCGGGGACGACCGTTCGCTCGGCGAGCTCGTACCCCGCGTCGCGGAGCAGCCGCTCGGCGACGTCGCCCGACTCGTCGGCGCGCGTGCCCTGTGTCACACCGTCGGACACGGTGACGACGGCCGCGGTGAAGGTCCGGTCCGTCATGCTGCCATCGTCGCAGACCTCGGCGGCTCGGGCAGCGGTTCGCCGCCCGCGTCCCGACGGCCGGGGCGGCTCGTGCTGGGCTCGTGGGGTCAGGCGCCCCAGACGGCACGATCGCGCACGCTCGGCGCGCCGAGCCGCGCGAACACGGGGAAGGCCCACGCCTTGGCGAGCGCCCATCCGCCGGCCGCCAGCGCGAACGCCGCACCGATCCGTCCGATCGCACCACTCGCCCATCCCGCGGCGTGCACGGCGAGAAGCCCGACGCCGAGGTTGAAGAACACCACCTCGAGGTTCCCACTCAGCTCGGCGGCCACCAGCTGGCGGCGGCGCTCGTCCGGATGACCCGGCCGCGCCATCGGCAGCAGGTACAACCATGCGCCGAGGAGCACCTGCACGGTCCACCCGGCCACGAAGCACGCGAGGAACGGCTCGCGGAACGCGACGAACGCGAACGGGCCCCTCGCCGCGGCGTCGAGCAGCGCGGCCGACCCGACGACGAACCAGCCGAGCGCCGCGACGACGTGCTTCGCGGTGAGCGGCATCGGCCACGTCCGCGGCACGCGCAGGACGCGGACGACGAGCCACAGCATGCCGGCGACGCCGACAGCGAACAGCACCGCGCCGGCCGTTGCGACGCTGGCTCGGCGCGTGCCGAGCCCGAAGGCGAGCACGATCGCGCCCGCGAGGAGACACGCCGCGGTCGAGCCGCCGTGCCACCTCGGCATCTGGACTCGGAGGACGGTTGGCAGCAGCGTCACGAGGGTCGCGAGAATCGTGACCGACACGAAGCCGAGGACGTTCAGCACCATGTGCGCTGAGCGCAGCCCGAGCCAGGTGAGCGGATCACCGACGACGCGCGATCCGAGCGCGGCGCCGATCGCGCCACCGGCGAGGACGCACACGACGGCGCCCGTGTACATCGCGATCGGCACGCGATGCCGCCGGTTCAGCGCGCGCCGCCACGCGCGGATCACGAACCACAGGAGCAGCCCGATCGCGACGGCGAACGACGTTCCGCCCGCGGCCGTCAGCGCGGGATGGGCGGACGGATACCCGACGGCGATCAGGCACACGCCCGCCGTGAGCGCGGCAAGCTGCGCCGCGACGGCCGCCGCAGGTGCCGCCAGTGTGGCCGTGAGGGTCGCAGCGAAGTTCTGCATCGCGCCCGAGATCGCCGTCGTCGCGGCGCCCGCGACGGTGAGATGCAGCGGTAGCCAGATCCCCGAGCGCCACCCGGCGGGCAGCGCGAGGGAGACGACCGCGGCGGACAGCCACGCGCGCGCAACCGTCTGGTACGTCCGCATGACGGAGCGAGGTCGCACGACCTCATCGTTCCAGAACACGTCCACGTCCCGCCGACGACCGAGGGTCACCGCCGGCGGATGGCGGGCATCGGAGGCGGGGGTATCGTCGCCGCGCAGGGGGTGGCCGTGGGGCTGAAGATCGACTGTCCGCACTGCGGGCTCCGCCCGTACACCGAGTTCACGTTCGGCGGCGAGCTGCGCGACGTCGGCAGTCCCGATGCAGAGACCGACTTCGAAAGGGTCTACCTGCCGACCAACGGCGCCGGTCCGCAGCGCGAGCGCTGGTTCCACGCGTTCGGCTGCCGGCGCTGGCTGACGCTCACGCGCGACACCGTCACCAACCGGATCGATGCCGTCGATCGCGTTCGAGGGTAGACCCGTCCCGTTCGAGGACGGCGACACCGTCGCGATCGCCCTGTTCCGGGCCGGTGTGCGAACGTTCACCCGGTCGATCAAGCACCATCGCCGGCGCGGTCTGTACTGCCTGACCGGCGACTGCGCCAACTGCCTCGTCACGGTCGACGGCGTGCCGGGCGTGCGGTCGTGCGTGATCGAGGCGGCCGAAGGGATGCGGGTCCGGCGCGAAGGCGGATGGCCCTCGGTCGAACTGGACCTCGTGAGCATCGCGGACCGTCTGCACGCGCTCATGCCCGTCGGCTTCTACTACAAGGCCTTCGTCCGGCCGCGGATCGCCTGGCCGATCGCGGAGCGCTTCATCCGGCGCGCGACGGGCGTCGGCACGCTGCCGACCAGCAGCTCACCGGTGCACCGAATCGAGCGCAACGTCCACGTCGAACTCGCGGTGGTGGGCGCGGGGATCGCGGGGTTGTCCGCCGCGCGAGCGGCTGCCGAGGCCGGCGAACACGTCCTCGTCGCCGACGAGCGCCGCGTCGGGGAGCTCCTGCTCCCCGGGACCGATCGCGACGCCGTGCGAGCGCTCGCCGAGGACGTCGCCGGACTCCCGAACGTTTCCCTCCTCGAGCGGCACACCGCGATCGGCGTGTACGAGGGACCGATCGTCCCGCTGGCCGGACCCGACGGGATCGTGCGCGTGCACGCGGGGCGCGTCGTCGTCGCCACGGGCGCGGTCGAGGCGCATCCGGTCTTCCCCGGCAACGACCTGCCCGGCGTGTTCCTCGCGCGCGGCGCCGCGCGCCTGGCGACGGCGTTCGGCGTCCGTCCGGGCGACCGCGTCGTCGCGGTCGTGGACTCGCACGAGGCGATCGAGCAGCTCCGCGTTCTGCTCTCCTCGGGCGTCGTTCCGGTCGGCGTCGTGACGCGGGCCGCGCTCCCCGAGGACGTTCGCGAGGCGCTGCCGCACCTCCTCCGCGACGGGCGGCTCGTCCGCGCCGGCGGCCGGCGCGCGCTGCGCGAGGTCGAGCTCGAGACGCCGGGCGGTATCCGGCGGATCGAGGCCGACGCGCTCGTGGTCGGCCTCGGGACCGTTCCGCGCGACGATCTCCTGCGGATGGGCGACGGCCTGCCCGTCGCGGGCGCCGGCGAGGTGATCCGACCCGGGTGCTCCTTCGCCGAGGCGGCCGAGAGCGGGAGGGCCGCGGGACGCTCACCGAGCGCCTGGGCGAGCGTCGCCGGGTTCGCGCCCGTGTTGGGGCGCGACGGCTACGTCTGTCCGTGTGAGGACGTGTCGCTGCACGACCTCGAGCGCGCGTGGGCGGAGGGCTGGCGCTCGAGCGAGATCTTGAAGCGATACACCACGGCGACGATGGGGCCGTGCCAGGGTGCGCTGTGCTCGCGGCACCTGGCGGCCTTCTGCTCACGGGCGCGGGGTCGCGACGAGCCGCCGGTGCTGACGACGGCGAGGCCGCCTGCGCGGCCGGTCGCGCTCGAGGACCTGGCCGCCGGCGTCCACGCGATCGTCGAGAAGCGGACCGCGCTGCACGAACGTCATCTCGCCGCCGGCGGAGTCGTCGCCTGGTCGGGATCCTGGAAGCGACCGTACCGCTACGGCGATTGGATCGACGAGTACCGAGCGGTGCGCGAGCGAGCGAGCATCATGGACGTCGGAACGCTCGCGAAGTTCCTCGTCGGCGGGCGCGACGCCGCGCGGCTGCTCGACGCGGTGTTCCCGACCCGCATCGAGGGCCTCGCGCCCGGACGCTCGCGGTACCTGCTCGCGCTCGACGAGGCCGGCTACGTCGTCGACGACGGCATGGTGCTCGCGCTCGGCGAGGGGCGGTTCGCGTTGACCTCGACCTCCGGCGGCGCCGACCGGATGGAGGCGTGGCTGCGCGATCGGGTGGACCGCCTGAGCATGCACGTGCACCTCGTGAACCAGACGGCGATGCTCGGCGCGATCAACCTCGCCGGGCCGCGCGCGCGCGAGGTCCTGCAGCGGTTGAGCGACGACGACGTCGGCGCCGACGCCCTGCCGCATCTGGGGCACGCCGCGATCACGGTCGCCGGCGTCGCCTGCCGGGCGATGCGGGTCGGGTTCGTCGGCGAGGTCTCCTTCGAGCTGCACCATGCGCGCGGCCGCGGCCCCCACCTCTGGGATGCGCTGCTCGAGGCCGGGCGGGACCTCGGGATCCGTCCGCACGGCCTCGACGCGCTCGACCTGCTGCGGCTCGAGAAGGGGCACATCTACCTCGGGCAGGACACGCTGCCGGACGACCACCCGTGGAAGCTCGGCCTCGGGTGGGCGGTCGCGATGGACAAGGGCGACTTCGTCGGCCGGACCGCCCTCGAGCGCATGCGGGCACTCCCGCTTGAGCGCGCGCTGGTCGGGCTGAGGTTCGACGGCACGCCCCGGCGTGGGACGCCGCTCGCCGCCCATGGCCGGATCGTCGGCCGCGTGACGTCGTGCGGAACCTCGCCGGGGCTCGGCCGTACGATCGGGCTCGGCTGGCTGCGCGCCGTCGACGGCGTCTTCCCCGATCGCGTGACGGCCGGGTCGACCGCGGCGACGGTGGTCGCGCGGCCCTTCTACGACCCGGAGGGGGCGAGGCTCCGTGGTTGAGCTGGTCCCGATGCACGCGTCGTTCGTCACGTGTGCCGCCGATCCAGCGGCGATCGATCGGCTGGTCGAGCCGGCCTTCGCGGTGGCGCTCCGCGTGGCCCCGGACGAGGCGCTGGTCGTCGCGGACGACGCCGCCGAGGTCCTGCGCGAGGCGTCCGACCTCCTCGCCCCGGTCGACCCCGACGCGGTCGTGCTCGACACGACGGACGGTTGGGCCGTCATCGCGCTCGAGGGCGACGGGGCGGCCGACGTGTTCGCGCGCGTCTCGCAGGTTCGGCTGGCACCGGGGATCGCACAGGGCGAGGTCGGCGGCGTGCCCGCGATCGTCGTCGCCGAGCCCGGCCGCATCGTGCTGGTGTTCTCCGCGATGTGGCGCGAGGCCGTTCGAGAACGCATCCTGGCCGACGGCGCCGGGCTCGGCATCCTCGAACCCGACGGACCGAGACGGTGGACCCCGGCGACGGAAGCCCGGCCGTGAGCGGCCTCCTGCGGCGCCGGACCCTGCTTCGGCAGCTCGACCCGCGGCCCGGCTACGACGTCATCGTCGTCGGTGGCGGCGTGAACGGCCTCTCGCTCGCGTACAACCTCGCCGCGCGGCACGGCATCCGCGACGTCGCCGTGCTCGAACGCTCCTACATCGGCTCGGGCGCCTCCGGACGGAACACGCAGGTCGTCCGCGCGAACTACAACACGCCGGAGACGGTGCCGCTGTACAAGGCGAGCCTCGCGATCTGGCGCACGCTCTCGCAGGAGCTCGACTTCAATCTCCAGTTTTCGACCCAGGGCGAGCTCGACCTGTGTCACACGGTGGACGCGCTCGACGTCGAACGTGACAAGTCCCTGCTGAACGCGGCGTATGAGGTCGAGACGACGATCCTCTCGCCCAACGAGATCGCCGGGCGATGCCCGTTGGTCGACCTCTCGGGCGGAGGCGAGCTGCCGGTCGTCGGCGCCTCGTATCACCCGCCGGGATCGTTCGCCCGGCACGATTCGGTGGTGTGGGGGTACGCGATCGCCGCGCAGCGTCTGGGCGTCCACGTCCACGAAGGAGTCGAGGTGCTCGGTGTCGACATCGCCGACGGCATCTGCCGCGGCGTCCGAACCGACCGGGGTCAGATCCGCGCCGAAATCGTGGTGAGCGCCGTGGCCGGTTCGTCGAGTCTGCTGGCCTCGACCGCCGGCGTCCGCCTGCCGATCAGCACGCACCCCCTGCAGGCGCTCGTCACGGAGCCGTACCGCCACGCGCTCGACGGGCTCGTCTCGTCGATGGATCTCTACGTCTACCTCTCGCAGACGCCCCGGGGAGAGATCCTCGTCGGCGCCGAGATCCTGCCGTACAACACGTACTCGACGCGCTCGACGTACGACTTCCTCGCCGAGGCGGCCAGGCGCTCGATCATGATCCTGCCGTTCCTGGCCAAGGCGCGCGTGATGCGCCAATGGGCCGGGCTCTGCGACATGACACCCGACTCCTCCCCGATCCTCGGGGCGACCGGGGTTCCCGGCTTCCAGGTGATGGCCGGGATGGGCACCTGGGGATTCAAGGGGGCACCGATCTTCGGCCGCGGGATGGCCGAGGCGATCGCAACGGGCTCGATGAGTGAGTTGCTCCGGCCGTTCGCCGCCGACCGCTTCCGGCTCGACCGGATGGTCCCGGACGCGGCGTCTGCGGGCACGCACTGACCCGCGGCTCCGCCGTGGTCCCGTTGTCGCGCATGACCCGAGGTCATGGGGCTCGGCCGCTGCCGGGTTCCAAGGCAGGGCACGTCGTCCCTATCATCGAGGGTCGTTGACGGCGCGAGCGTGACCTGCGGTCACGTGCGCGGACGAGAAGGGACCGGCCGGTGGAACAGGACCTCGACGAGCTCCGTGGCGCGCTCATCACCGCCAACCGGGACGTCGCCGTCGCGGCCGCCCGGCGGCTGGCCGACGCGGGGGTGGATCCCACCGTCATCCTCGAGTCCGGGATGGCGCAGGCGATGTTCACGCTCGGCGAGATGTGGAAGCGCGGAGAGGTGTTCCTCCCGGAGGTCGTCGCGTCGGCGGAGATCTTCAAGCAGTGCAACGCGATCGTCGAGCCCGTTTTGCTCGCATCTCCTGAGGACGCGGAGGTCCGGCAGCTGGTCGTCCTCGCGACGGTGAAGGGCGACCTGCACGACCTCGGCAAGAACATGGTCGGCGCCATGCTCCGAACCTCCGGGTTCGAGGTGCTCGACCTCGGTAAGGACGTGCCGGCGGCAGGGTGGAAGAGCCAGGATGCGATCGATATGGCGGCCATCGCGCACGGAGGTCGCGACGTGATCGAGGGCGAGCCGGCGCTGATGATCGTCGTGAACCCGAACAGCCCGCTGATCTGGGACACGCGGATGGTGCAGGCGCGCTGCTCGTCTCCGCCGAGGCCAACCAGCCGATCGTCGTCACGCCGTTCCTGCTGGCCGGCGGCACCGCGCCGGTCACGATGGCGGCCGCGCGGTCGATCCAGGTTGCCGAGGCGCTGCCCGGCGTGGCGCTGGCGCAGCTCGTCCGGGCGGGCGTGGCGTGCCTGTTCGGCTCGTTCTTCACGGCGCTCGACATGCGGACCGGCAGCCCGGCGTTCGGGATGCCCGAGGCGCTTCTCGCGATCCTCGCCGGCCGGCAGCTCGCCGATCGCTACGGCCTGCCCAACCGAGGCGGCGGAGGGTTCTCCTCGGCGAACG
>DATAEU010000115.1:0-10382 GCA_036257835.1 Actinomycetota bacterium
CCCCGGCGACCGACGGGCCGCGGGGCCGCGAGATCGAGCCCGAGGATGCCGACGACGGGTCGGCGGCTCCGGCTCCGGGCCCGCCCGGGTAGCCGATGGGCGCCAAGCTCCGCGTCGTCCGCCGACGCATCAGGTCGGTGCAATCGACCGCGAAGATCACCCGAGCGATGGAGCTCATCGCCGCGTCCAGGATCGTCCGCGCTCAGCAGCGCGTCGAGGCGGCCCGCCCGTACGCCGAGCTGCTGACGCGCGCGATGGAGGACGTCGCGAGGCAGACGGGCTCGCTCGTCAACCCGCTGCTCGGCGACCGCGACGCGGTCCGCCGGGCGGGAGTGTTTGTCGTGACGTCCGATCGCGGCCTGGCCGGCTCGTACAACTCCAACGTGCTCCGGCTGGCGGAGGCCGCCATCGCGCGAGCGCGATCCGGCGGCGCCGAACCCGTCGTCTACGTCGCCGGGAGGAAGGGCCTCTCGTACTTCCGGTTCCGCGGCATGCCGCTCGCCGATCAGTGGACCGGCTTCAGCGAGGTCCCGACGCACGAGGCGGCCGAGACGATCGGCCGCCGACTGCTCTCGGACTTCGCCGAGGAGCGCATCGACGAGCTCCACGCCGTGTACACGGACTTCCGGTCGGCGTTTACCCTCCGGGCGACCGACCGGCGGTTCCTGCCCATCGCGCCGGAGGAGGTCGTTCCGCGCGAGACCGGGCTGCCGTATCCCGAGTACCTGTTCGAGCCCGAGCCGGCCGCCATCCTCGACGAGCTCCTGCCGCGGTACGTCGTCACGAAGGTGTACGCGGCGCTGCTCGAGTCGGCCGCATCGGAGAACGCGGCGCGCCGGCGCGCCATGAAGGCGGCGACGGACAACGCCGACGATCTGATGCGCGTGCTCACACGGCAGGCCAACCGAGCGCGGCAGGACGAGATCACAACCGAGATCAGCGAGATCGTCGGCGGCGCCGAGGCGCTAGCGTCGTCGGCCTCCAGGGAGTGAGGATAGTGGCTGACGAGAAGCTCGAGAACGGCCGCATCGTCCGGGTGATCGGCCCGGTCGTGGACGTCGAGTTCCCGACGAACGCGCTGCCGGAGATCAACACCGCGCTCACGGTTGACGTCTCGCTGGAGGGGGAGACCCGGACGATCACCTGCGAGGTCGCGCAGCAGATCGGGGAGGGACAGGTCCGCGCGATCGCGTTGCGGCCGACCGACGGGCTGGTCCGCGGCGCGCCGGTCGTCAACACCGGCTCGCCCATCACCGTGCCCGTGGGCGAGGGCGTTCTCGGGCACGTGTACAACGTGCTCGGCGATCCCCTCGACACGACGCCCGACCAGATCACGGCCGCCGACCGGTGGCCGATCCACCGCGACCCCCCGCCCTTCGACGAGCTCGAGCCGAAGAGCCAGATGCTGGAGACCGGCATCAAGGTCATCGACCTGCTCGAGCCCTACGTGCAGGGCGGAAAGATCGGGATGTTCGGGGGCGCCGGCGTGGGCAAGACCGTCATCATCCAGGAGATGATCCGCCGCCAGGCGCAGCAGCACGGCGGCGTCTCGGTCTTTGCCGGCGTCGGCGAGCGCACGCGCGAGGGCAACGACCTGTTCCTCGACATGACGGAGTCCGGCGTCCTCGCGAACACTGCGCTGGTTTTCGGCCAGATGGACGAGCCGCCGGGGGTCCGCCTGCGCGTCGCGCTGTCCGCGCTGACGATGGCCGAGTACTTCCGCGACGTCGAACGCAAGGACGTGCTGCTGTTCATCGACAACATCTTCCGGTTCACGCAGGCCGGCTCCGAGGTGTCGACGCTGCTCGGCCGCATGCCGAGCGCGGTCGGCTACCAGCCGACGCTCGCGGGGGAGATGGGCGACCTCCAGGAGCGGATCACATCAACGAAGGGCCGCTCGATCACGTCGCTGCAGGCGATCTACGTGCCGGCCGACGACATCACCGACCCCGCGCCCCACACGGCGTTCGCGCATCTGGACGCCACCACGGTCCTGTCGCGCGATATCGCGTCGCTCGGCATCTACCCGGCCGTCGACCCGCTCGACTCGACGTCCCGCATCCTGGACGCCCGCTACGTCGGCGACGAGCACTACGACGTCGCCCGTCGCGTGCAGGAGATCCTGCAGCGCAACAAGGACCTGCAGGACATCATCGCGATCCTCGGCGTCGACGAGCTGTCCGAGGAGGACAAGGTCGTCGTCGCGCGCGCCCGGCGCATCCAGCGGTTCCTCTCGCAGCCGTTCTTCGTGGCCGAGCAGTTCACCGGCATCCCCGGCAAGTACGTGCCCGTCGACGAGACCATCGCCTCGTTCAGGGCGATCTGCGACGGCGAATACGACCACCTGCCGGAGCAGGCGTTCCTGCTGGTCGGCGGGATCGAGGAGGCCGTGGAGCAGGCCAAGCGGCTCGAGGAGACGGCGGCGTAGCCGTGGCCGTCGAGGTCCATCTCGTCACGCCCGAGCGCGAACTGTGGTCGGGCGAGGCCGACATGGTCATCGCGCGCGGCGTTGAGGGCGAGGTCGGCATCCTCGCCGGTCACGCGCCGATGCTGATCCGCCTGGCCATCGCGCCGCTTCGGATCCGGGTCAATGAGCGCGACGTCGTCGCCGTCGCCGACGGCGGCTTCCTGCACGTGACCACCGACGAGGGCACGACGAGGGTCGATGTCCTCGCGACGGGTGCCGAGCTCGCGACCGAGATCGACCCCGCCTCGGCCGAGTCGCGTCTCGAGGAGGCGCAGCGCCGCCTGGCCGAGCGCGACGACGAAGAGGGCCGCGCCGAGCTCGCGAGGGCACTCGTCCGCGTGCACGTCGCCGCCTGACGCACCGGGCGAGCAATCGGCCGCCCGACCTGCGTCGGTTCCGGTCGCGCCCGCCTACAATCCCGGCGTGGACCGGCTCATCGTGACCGGCGGCGTCCGGCTCGCGGGCTCGGTCGGGCTCTCGGGCGCGAAGAACTCGGCTCTCAAGCTGATGGCCGCCGCGCTCCTGGCGCCGGGCCGAACCGTGTTGCACAACGTGCCGAGGATCCAGGACTGCTTCACGATGGCCGACGTCCTCGAGCACCTCGGTGGATCGGTCGCGTGGGACGGTTCCACGCTGTCGATCGACGCGAGCGAGCTCCGCTCGATCGAGGCGCCCTACGAGCTCGTCAGCCGGATGCGCGCGTCGATCCTCGTGCTGGGCTCGCTGCTCGCCCGCGGCGGCCGCGCGCGGGTCGCGATGCCGGGCGGCTGCAACATCGGCTCGCGGAAGATCGACCTGCACCTCAAGGGCCTGCAGAAGATGGGGGCGAGGTTCGAGCAGGAGCACGGGTTCCTGCACGCTCGAGCCGACCGGCTCCACGGCGCGGTGATCTCCCTGGACTTCCCGAGCGTCGGGGCGACCGAGAACGTCCTCATGGCCGCCGTCGCCGCGCGGGGCACGACCGTGATCGAGAACGCCGCGCGCGAGCCGGAGCTCTCCGACCTCGCACACTTCCTAACGGCGATGGGAGCACGTATCGACGGCGTGGGGACGCCGACGGTGGAGATCGAGGGCGTCGAAGACTTCCGTGGCGCCGAGCACACGGTGATCCCGGACCGGATCGAAGCGGGGACGTACGCCATCGCGGCGTGCGCGAGCGGCGGTCGCGTCCTGCTCGAAGGCGCTCGAGCCGATCACCTGGACCTCGTTCTCGACAAGCTCGGCGAGGCCGGGGCGTCGGTCGACGTTCGGGAGGAGGGGATCGAGGTGGCGCTCGACGGCCCGCCGAACCCGGTCGACCTCGTGACGCTGCCCTACCCCGGATTCCCGACCGACCTCCAGCCGCAGATGATGGCGATGCTTGCGTCGGCCGATGGGACGTCGATCCTCACCGAGAACGTCTTCGAGAGCCGGTTCATGTTCGTCGACGAGCTCAACCGGATGGGTGCCGACATCCGCACCGAGGGGCACCACGCGGTGATCCGCGGCGTCAACCGTCTCTCGGCGGCGCCGGTCCGAGCGCTCGACATCCGCGCCGGCTTCGCGATGGTCATCGCCGCGATGACGGCCGACGGCGTGACCGAGATCACGGACATGTACCACGTCGACCGGGGCTACGAGGGCTTCGAGGCGAAGCTCACGGCGCTCGGCGCCGAGGTCCGGCGCGAGCGTCAGCTCACCACGGCCCTCCCGTGACCGCCCGCGCCCGGGCGCTCCTCGCCGTCGGACTCGCGATGGTTGTCGTGCTCGTCCTCGCCGTCCCGCACGCGGTGCACGCGGAGACCTCCGCGGGTGCGCGTCGCGCGTTCGTGTTGCTCGTGCCCGGCGTCACGTTGGACGATCTGTTACGCGTCCCGGACGTCGCCGCGTTCGCACGGACTGGTGGCGCCGGATGGATGAGCCCGGAGCTCGACGTTCGCTCTGTGCGCCAGCTCGCGCCGCCGATCACGCAGAGGGGGCCGGACCCCGGGAACGTGGGCGTCACGATCCTGGCGCCGAACGGTCACGATCCGGCGGTGCTCGAACATGCTCTCGAGATCATCCGCAGCGATCTGTCCTCGGGCTCGAGTCCAAAGCCGATGGTGGTGGTGATCGTCGGAGCGTCGGGTTCGCTGGCGATGGAGACGGCAAAGGACGATCTTCGACCGGTCGTTGTCGCAACCGGGCAGGGTCCGGATCTGTTCGCCAGCGGTGGCTCGGTCGGAACGATCACGTCCGACTCGACGCGGCGCATCGGCGTCGTGGCGGCGAACGACGTCGAGGCGACGATCGATGCCTTCCTCGGACACTCGACGGCCGGCGACGCCGGACACGCGATCCGGATCGTGCGCGAGGCGCCCCCGTTCCACCTGCACGACCGGTACGTGGCGATGCGCAGGATGACGATCCCGGTCCAGACCACGGCGGCGTTGTACGTGACGATCGCCGGGCTGTTCGCCGTCCTCGTGCTGTGGCTCGGCCGGCGCGCTCCGGCGGTCCTAGGGGTGCTCGCCTCGGGGTTTGCGATCTCGGTGGGTCCGCTCGCGGCGGCGCTGCTCGCGGCCGGCCACCTCCCCTCGCTCTCCTACGCGACGGTCGTGCCGTTCGTGATCGGTGTGACGGTGGTGCTCGTCGTGCTCGTCCTACTCGGCGCGCAGGGCGAGGGCGTCATGCATCCGATCCTCCCGCTCGCCGTGGTGCTCCTCGCGTTCCTGCTAGTCGAGGACCTGCTCGGCTGGACGGCTGCACTCACGCCGTTCCTCGGCGGGTCCGAGCTCGACGGCGGCCGGTTCTTCGGCCTGCCGAACGTGTTCATCGGGCTGCTGCTCGGCGCCGGGCTCTACGCCGCAGCGCGCCTCCCGGTGTGGGCGGGGTTCGCGGTCCTCGTCGGCGCCGCGTTGCTCGCCGGCCTGCCCCTCGCCGGCGCGAACCTCGGGGGCGCCGTCACGCTGTTCGCCGCCGCGGGGCTGTGGCTGCCGCTGCGAATGCGGGGACGGCTGCGTGTGCCGGAGCTGGCGTTCGCCGCGCTCGTCTGCGTGATCGGGACGGGCGTCGTCCTCGTCGCCCACCGGTTCTCGAGCCTGCCGACACACGTCACCTCTTTCGAGGAGACGCGCGGCGCGGGCGGCGCATGGTCGACGTTCGTCGATCGCCTGGCCGTCGGCTGGCACCTGATCGAGCACAACCCGTTCGCGCTGGTGCCGGTGGTCGGGATGGTCGTGACGCTCGCGGTCGTGCTGCGACCGCCCGCCTCGATCGGGCCGAGCCTCGCCCGGCATCCGGCCTGGCGCGACGCGCTCCTCGTCCTGCTGCTCTCGAGCGTGGTCGCGTACGTCGTGAACGACAGCGGGCCGGCCGCGTGCGGCGTCGGGTTCGGAATGGCGCTCGGCGGCCTTCTGTACGTGTCGGTTGCCGAACGAACCTGGAAGATGGCTCCGGTATGAGCGACGTCATCCCCCCGCGGCCGGACCGGCCGCTCCCCGTCGCCGGCGAACGTCCTCGCTCGACCTGGACGTGGTGGGAGGCCGTCGGCGTGTACCTCGGGTGCTGGCTCGCCGCCTCGATCGTGACGCTCCCGATCTTCGTTGTCGTGAAGCCGCAGCGCGTCGCCGACATCGTAGCGTCCGCCGTGATCGCCATCGTGAACGTCGCGATCCTGGTGTGGTGGCTCTCGCGGAGACACCCGGGATGGGTCGCCACGATCGGGTTCCCGAGGCAGCTGTGGCCGGAGGTCCGCACGGGTGTCGGCTTCGGGTTGCTCCTGTATCCGGGGATCGCGTTCGGCGTCGGCATCGCGGTCGAGCTGTTGTTCCACGCGTTCACCGGCCGGACCGTCACGACGCCGCAGCAGGTCCCGAGCCACCTGCCGCCGTTCGGCGTCGTCGCCACGATCGTGTACGCGCTCGTGATCGCGCCGATCCACGAGGAGTTCTTCTTCCGTGGGATCCTGTTCCGCTCACTCCGTGACCGCTACGGTTTCGCCGTGGGCGCGATCGGCTCCGGGGTGGCGTTCGGGCTTGTGCACTACGTCCCGGCGCCGCTCGTCGACAGCCTCGCGCTGATGACGATCATGGTGTTCACCGGGGTCGCGCTCGCGTACCTGTACGAGCGTCGCGGCAACGTCGTCGCGTCGATGATCGCGCACGCGACGTTCAACACGATCGGGCTCATCGCGATCTTCCTGATCCGATGAACGCCGGGGAGGAACGGGCCGGGAAAGGGGCCGGGACAAAGGGCCGGGAAGGGGGCCGGGAAAGGGGGAAGAACGATGGCGCTGTTCCCGAGCGATGGCTGGCTCGCGACCTACCGGGAGCGGATCAACGGGTCTGCCGAGTACCGGGATGCGGCGTCGACCTGGGAGGGCGACGTCGCGTTCCTGTTCGAGGCCGAGCCCGACCGCAATGTGCCCGAGGACCTGTGGGCGTGGCTCGACCTGTGGCACGGCGAGTGCCGGGCCGCGCGGATGGTCCCGGCCGAGGAGGGGCGTGCCGCCGAGTACGTCATCTCGGCGCCGTACTCGCGCTGGAAGCAGGTGCTGGCGGGCGAGCTCGACCCGGTCAAGGGGATGATGCAGGGCAAGCTGAAGCTCGACGGGGACCTCCCCACGATCATCAAGTACGTTCGTGCGGCCAACCAGCTGGTCCTGCTCACGATGTCGGTCCCGACGCGGTACCTCGACGACCAGCCGGCATCCGCGCGGTGATGCCGCCCTCCACCGGATGAGGGCCGTCGTCTTCGAGGGCGACGGCCGCGTCGCCGTCCGCGACGTCGCCAAGCCCGAGGTGGTGGACGCTCGCGACGCGATCCTCCGCGTCCGGATCGCCGCGATCTGCGGCTCCGATCTGCACTTCCTCCACGGCAAGGCGCCGCTCGAGCCGGGTGACGTGATCGGGCACGAGGCGGCGGGCGTGGTCGAGACCGTCGGCGACAGCGTGGCGTCGTTCCGTCCCGGCGACCGCGTTGTCACCGCGTTCCACGTCGCCTGCGGTGAGTGCTGGTTCTGCCGGCGCGGACAGACGCAGCTCTGCGACCGGTGGCGGATGCTCGGTGCGGGGCTGTTCGGCGGTGACCTCGGTGGGACGCAGGCCGAGCTCGTCCGCGTCCCGATCGCGGACGTGAACCTGCTGCGCATTCCGGACGACGTCGACGATGACCATGCGGTGTTCGTCGGCGACGTCCTTACGACCGCCTGGTACGCCGCGTCGGTCTCGGAGCTCCGGGACGGCGAGACGGTCGCCGTCGTCGGTTCGGGACCGGTCGGCTTCCTCCTCGTCCAGGCGACGTTGGCGCACGGGGCGGCAACGGTGCTCGCGCTCGACCGCGAGGCCGACCGCCTCGCCCTCGCGCAGCGCGCCGGCGCGATCCCGATCGACATCGGCGCTCGGAACCCGCGGACGGCGGTCGACGAGGCGACCGAAGGCCGGGGCGCCGACGTCGTGATCGACGCCGTCGGCCATCCCGACGCGTTCGCGACGGCTGTCGACGTGGTTCGGCGCGGCGGCCGGGTCACGGTCGTCGGGATGTACACCGGCGAGCGCGTCGAGGCGCCGCTCGGCGTGTGGTGGGCGCGCGCTCTCGACGTGCGGTTCGCCGGCATCTGTCCGGTCCACGCCTGGTGGGACGCCTCGATGGCCGAGCTCCGCGCCGGCCGGCTTGATCCGATGCCGCTGGTGTCGCACCGCCTGCCGATCGAGGACGCGGCGGAAGGCTTCGCGCTGTTCGACGCGCGGCGTGCGACGAAGGTCCTCCTTCGGCCGTGAGCGTGAGGATCGAGGACGACCAACCGAACGGCCTGGCGTCGATGCTCGCCGGGCTTATCGACGCGAACCTGCAACGGCACCCCCGTCGCCGCGCGCTCCTGCGCGACGCCGTGTTCGACCTGTCGTCCCCCGACGCCGGCGTGGCGGCGACGATCGAGACGCGCGCGGGATCGGTCAGCGTGCGGAACGGCGCGAATGCGGACGGCGCGCACATCTCGGTCGAGGCGTCGTCGGCGGAGCTGCTGCTGCTCGCCTCGGTGCCTCTCCGCGCCGGGTTCCCCGACGCGCTCACGCCCGAGGGCCGGACCGTGCTGCGTCACGTGCTCGCCGGCCGGATCCGCATCCGCGGGTTGCTGCGGCATCCGGGCCGGTTGTCGCGCCTCGCGCGCCTGCTCTCGGTGGCGTGAGCCCGGCCCGGCGCATCCCCGACCCGCCCCGGCTCACGGGTACCCTTGCCGCGTGGACCTCGTCGAACGCGTTCTCGAGGGCGATGGCCGCGCCGTTGCGCGCGCAATCTCGATGGTCGAGGACGGCGCCGACGGCCTCGAGGAGCTTTCGGCCGGGCTCTTCCCGCACACCGGCCGCGCGTACACGGTCGGGCTGACCGGCTCGCCCGGCGTCGGCAAGTCCACGCTCGCCGGCGAGCTCGTGCGGCATCTGCGCGCGGCCGGCCGAACCGTCGCGGTCCTCGCGATCGATCCGACGTCGCCGTTCACCGGCGGCGCGCTGCTCGGCGACCGCGTGCGCATGCAGGGGCACGCGACCGATCCCGGCGTGTTCATCCGGTCGATGGCGACGCGCGGGCACCTCGGCGGGATGGCGCTCGCGGCGCCGGAGGCTGTCCGTATCCTCGACGCGGCCGGCAGCGACGTGATCATCGTCGAGACGGTCGGCGTGGGGCAGGCCGAGGTCGACGTGGCCGCCGCGACGGATTCGACAGTCGTCGTCGTGGCCCCCGGCTGGGGCGACGCCGTTCAGGTCGCGAAGGCCGGCATCCTCGAGATCGCCGACGTCTTCGTCGTGAACAAGTCCGACAGGGAGGGATCCGCGGCCGCCGTGCGCGATCTCGAGGCGATGATCCGGCTCGGGGCGACGGCCGACTGGACGCCGCCGGTGGTCGAGGCCTCGGCCGGCACCGGCGCCGCCATCGACCTCGTGTGGTCGGCGATCGAGCGCCACAGAACGTTCCTGGAGGAGAGCGACCGTCTGACCGCCGCGCGCGCGAACCGGCTCGCGCTCGAGGCGGCGTCGCTGACGACCGAGCGCCTGCGCGGGATCGTCTCGGACGCGCTCGAGCGCGATGCGGCGCTCCGGGACGACCTGGCCGAGCGGCGCCTCGACCCCTACCGGGCGGCCGCGATGCTGCTCGAGCGGATTGGGGAGGCGGGCAGCGGGGGAGAGGACACGGCGGGATGACGACGAATAACACAGACGGCCCGGACCGAACGGCCGCGCGCGAGCGGTGGGAGCGCGCCTACCGCTCGCGGCCCGAGCGGGACGCGGACTTCGAGACCCTCTCGGGCGAGCCGCTCCGGCCGCTCTACACGCCGGACGACGTGCGCGGCCTCGATCACGACGAGCTCCTCGGGTACCCGGGGACGTTCCCGTTCGTGCGCGGCGTCTATCCGTCGATGTACCGCGGACGCCTCTGGACGATGCGGCAGTTCGCCGGGTTCGGCTCGGCCGCCGAGTCGAACGCTCGCTACAAGTACCTGCTGTCCCAGGGCCAGACCGGCCTTTCGGTGGCGTTCGACATGCCGACGCTGATGGGGCGCGACTCCGATGACCCGCACAGCGAGGGCGAGGTGGGCCGGTGCGGCGTCGCGACGGACTCGTTGGCGGACTTCGACCAGCTGTTCGACGGCATCCCGCTCGGCGACATCACGACGTCGATGACGATCAGCGGGCCGGCCGCGATCGTGTTCGCGTTCTTCCTCGCCGCCGCCGAGCGGCAGCGCGTGCCGTGGGAGACCCTCGACGGGACGCTGCAGACCGACATCCTCAAGGAGTACATCGCGCAGAAGGAGTGGATCTTCCCGCCCCGGCCGCACCTGCGGCTGATCGGCGACCTGATCGAGTTCTGCGCCGAGCGCGTCCCGAAGTTCCACCCGATCAGCGTCTCGGGCTACCACATCCGCGAGGCCGGGGCGAACGCGTGGCAGGAGCTCGCGTTCACG
>DATAEU010000117.1:0-13515 GCA_036257835.1 Actinomycetota bacterium
GACCCTGTGTACGGCGGGCGATGCACGCCGCGCTCGGTGACGATCGCCGTGACGAGCTCGGCCGGCGTCACGTCGAACGCCGGATTCCAGGCCGGCGTTCCGGCCGGCGCGACCGGCGTCCCGAGGACGGACGTCACCTCGTCGGCGTCGCGCTGCTCGATCGGGATGTCGGCGCCGCTCGGCGTGGCCGGGTCGATCGTCGACGTCGGCGCGACCACGTAGAACGGAATGCCGTGGCGGCCGGCGAGGACCGCGAGCGGATACGTCCCGACCTTGTTCGCGATGTCGCCGTTCGCCGCGATGCGATCGGAGCCGACGACGACCAGGTCGACGCGCCCGGCCGCCATGGCCGATGCGGCGGCGCCGTCCGCGATGAGCGTCATCGGGATGCCGCGCCGCCGAAGCTCCCACGTCGTCAGCCGCGCGCCCTGCAAGACGGGCCGCGTCTCGTCGACCCAGACGTGGATCCGCTTCCCGTCCCGATGGGCGCCGACGATCGCGCCGAGCGCCGTCCCGATGCCCGCCGTGCAGAGCGCGCCGGTGTTGCAGTGGGTGAGGATCTGCGCGGGTTCCGGGATCAGCTCGGCGGCGGCGGCGGCCATCGCGTCGCACGCCTCGCGGTCCTCTCGCTCGATGCGAAGCGCCTCGGCGACGAGCGCCTCGTGGAGGCGCCGGCTCGTGCTCCCGGCCGAACGGCACTCCGACCGCGCGGCGTCGAGCATCCGCTCGACCGCCCATCCAAGGTTGACCGCGGTCGGCCGCGCCCGCCGCAGAGCGGTCCCGGCGTTCTCTAGCCGGTCCAGCAGGGCTCGAGGGCCGGTCTCCGTCGACGTCGCGGCGACGAGCGCCATCGCGTACGCGGCCGCGACGCCGATGATCGGCGCGCCGCGGACCGCGAGCGTCCGGATGGCCTCCGCCACGGCCTCGACGGTCCTGCAGTCGAGGTACGCCTCGCCCGCCGGGAGCGTCCGCTGGTCCAGGATCCGCACGGCGTCGCCGTCCCACACCACCGGAGCCGGGATGTCGTTCACGCCTCCGCCCTCGCCTCGCGCACGATGCGTTCGACCGCGGCCTCGAGCGTCGCGGCGTGCGCGTATCGCCCGTGCTCCCGCCCCTCGACCCACCCGGCGGGAACGGACCCGGGCGGATGCGCGTGCGCGATGGCGCCGGGCCCCGCCTCCCGGTACGTCCGCACGTGGATCGCGAGATCCGACGATGCGCCGTCGGGCGCCGCGTCGAGCGATCCCTCGAGCACGTCGGTTTCCTCGAGATGCGCGAGCTCGGATCCCCGACGGGTGATCACGAGCCGCTCGCCGTCCCACGTCGACAGGTTGCCCTCGCTCCCGCGGATCATCCCGAGCGACAGTAGGGCACGCCCCGCCTCGCGGAACGTGGCTAGGTCCCCTGCTCCCACGACCGCAGGTACTCCTCCTGCTCAGCCGTCAGCTGATCGATCTCCACGTTCATCGCGCGCAGCTTGAGCCGCGCCACCTCGGCGTCGATCTCGGGCGGCACGGGGTGGACGCCGCGCTCGAGCTGTCCGCGCTTGCTCACGACCCACTCGACCGAGAGCGCCTGGTTCGCGAACGACATGTCCATGACGGCCGCCGGGTGCCCCTCCGCCGCCGCGAGGTTGACGAGCCTGCCCTCGCCGAGCAGGTGGAGCCTTCGGCCGTCGGCGAGCCGGTACTCGTCCACGAACTCGCGGATCCGGCGCTTGCGGCCCTCGGAGAGCGCGTCGAGCGCGCCCTTGTCGATCTCGACGTCGAAGTGACCCGAGTTCGCGAGCACCGCGCCGTCCTTCATCAGCTCCATGTGCTCACGGCGGATCACCCCCTTGTCGCCGGTCACGGTCACGAACACGTCGCCGATCCGCGCCGCCTCGCGGATCGGCATCACGCCGTAGCCCTCCATCGCCGCCTCGAGCGCCGGCAACGGATCGACCTCGGTCACCACGACTTTCGCGCCGAGCCCTCTCGCGCGCGAGGCCACCCCGCGTCCGCACATCCCGTAGCCGACGACCACGATGGTTCGGCCGGCGAGCAGCAGGTTGGTCGCTCGCATGATCGCGTCCATCGTCGACTGCCCGGTCCCGAACCGGTTGTCGAAGAGGTGCTTGGTGTTCGCGTCGTTGACCGAGACGATCGGGTACTTCAGCGCGCCGTCGGCCGCCATCGCGCGCAGCCGGATCACGCCGGTCGTCGTCTCCTCGGTGCCGCCGATGACGTCCTCGATCTGACCCGCGCGCTCCTTGTGCAGCAGGCTGACCAGGTCGGCGCCGTCGTCCATCGTGATCTGCGGCCGCCGGTCGAGGACCGCGTTGATGTGGCGGTAGTACGTGTCGTTGTCCTCGCCCTTGATCGCGAAGACCTCGATGCCGCCGCCCTCGGCCAGCGCGGCGGCGACGTCGTCCTGCGTCGACAGCGGGTTGGAAGCGCAGAGCGCAACGTCGGCTCCCCCCGCCTTCAACGCCTCCATGAGGTTCGCGGTCTCGGTCGTCACGTGAAGGCACGCCGCGACCCGAAGTCCGTCGAGCGGCTTCTCTTTCTCGAACCGGTCTCGGATCTGCGCGAGCACCCGCATCTCGCCCGCCGCCCACTCGATGCGTGCGCGGCCCTTGGCGGACAGGCCGGGGTCTCTGACGTCGCTCTCCATGGTCGTCCCTTTCGCTCAGAACCGGTCGAGGATCGCGGCCAGGATGCGTCCGATCGCGCCCGCCGCCCGGTCCGATGCGGCGAGCACCTCCTCGTGGGACACCGGCCCGCCGGCCGCGTTCGTCACGAAGCTTAGCCCGAGGACCCGCAACCCCAGCGCGCGTGCGACGACGGCCTCCGGAACCATCGACATCCCGGCCACCGTCGCGCCGATCCGCCGAAGGTACTCGACCTCCGCCGGCGTCTCGTACGTCGGCCCCGACAGCGCCGCGTAGACGCCCTCGCGCATGGGAAGGGGGCCCTCGCGTCCGGCCCCGGCGTCGTCGGCGAGGCGCAGGCCGGCCTTGGCCGCGGCGTCGGACAGCTCGGTGTCGTAGACGGCCGAGAGGTCGACGAACGGCGGCGATCCATCCGGCAGTCGCCACCCACGTAGCGGGTTCTGCCCCATCAGGTTCACGTGATCGCGGACCACGACCAGCGATGCGGACTGGAGCGAGGCGTCGATGCCACCCGTCGCCGTCGTGAGCACGGCGACGCGGGCGCCGAGCGCGGCGGCGACGCGCGTCGTGATGGACGCGAGCGGCATCGCGTTCGTCTCGTAGAAGTGGACGCGTCCCTGGAAGACCGCTGCCCCGAGCCCGCCGATCTCCCCGAGCCACAACCGCCGTGCGTGGCCGAGCACCGACGGGCGCGGGAAGCCCGGGAGCTCCGCGTACGGGATCACGAGCTCCTCGCGCGAGCCCGCCTCCCGCCGGAGGACGTCGAGGGTCTTGCCGAGGCCCGAGCCGAGCACGACGGCGACGTCGGGGACGAGCGCCGTGCGCTCGCGGATCGCGTCGGTGACGCGCTCGGCGACGTCGTCGCCCGGCGAGGGCAGCGACCGGACCTGCATCACGCGTCCGCCAGTGCCTGCTTCAGATGGACGATGGCGTCGATCGGCGTCGGGTCGACGCCGCGGACGGCCGCGAGGTAGGTCGACGCATGGTCGCCGATCGCGACCAGCGACAGGAGCCGTGACAGTGCCGACGAGCCGCGCGCCCACACCTCGCGCGTGTACGCGCCCGCGGAAGCCGCGATCTCGAGCGATGGCGAGAATCGCGCGGCGTCGTCGGCCCGCTCGCCCTCGTGGCGGAGCGCGATCACCGCGAACCGATCGCCCGCGCCCGGCGACCACCCGACGACCTCGTTGTGATCGAGCTCGGGCAGTGCCGAGGCCATCGCCGGCGTCTTCGCGTTCTCGTTCATCTGGTTCTTCCATCGCGTGGCGGCGGTCGCGCCCAGACCCTCCTCGCCCCACACGACCGGGATGCGCGTGCCGACCTCCGTCGCGATCCGCTTCGACTCGTTCACCGCCGACGGCGCCGAGGGAGCGAGCGTCGCGAGCACCCTGTCGAGCTCCTGGGTCGCGGCGCGCACCTCGTCCTCGAGCGGCGGGAGCAGCCCCGCGCGCTCGAGCAGGCCGACGGCGGCGAGGACGAGGAACCCGAACGCGGCCCGGGGCATCAACCCGCCGGGGACGCGCGCCACCGCGGCGTTCGCCTCGGACGCCCGTTCGAGCAGCGGCCCGTCGGACGTCACCGCCGCGACCGAACACCCACGCGCGAGCGCGGCGCCGAACGCCTCGAGCGTCTCGGCCGTTCCGCCGGAGTACGACGAGGCGACGACGAGCGCGTCCGGTCCGCAGAACGCCGGCAGCTCGCCGCCGCGAACGATGACCACGGGAACACCCAGCCGGTCACCGAACACCGACCGCACGACGTCGCCGCCGACGCCGGACCCGCCCATCCCGCAGAACACGAGCACGGACGGCATGGTCGCGTCGATGTCGGCGCTCCGGCCGGCATCGAACCCGGTCCGGCACTGCGAGGAGAGCTCACCGACGGTGCGCAGCATCCCGGCGGGGTCGGCGGCCGACAGCGCCGCGACGTCGTCGAGGTCGATCACCGGCGTTTCGAGCCGGACGGCTTCTCGGCTTCATCGATGAGCATGACGGGGATCCCGTCACGGATCGGATAGCGGTACCCGCACTTCTTGCAGACGATGACCTGCTCCTGCTCGAGGACCTCGATGTCGCCCCGGTCGTTCGGGCAGACGAGGATCTCGAGGAGCTCCGGATCGAGCGTCACGCGGCACCTCCTTCGCCCTCGATCAGCGCGAGGACCTCGTGGGTCTCCTCCTCGAGCATCTCGGGCGTCCGGGCTTCGACGTTCAGGCGGAGCAACGGCTCCGTGTTGGACGGGCGGACGTTGAACCACCAGTCGTCGAACTCTACCGTCAGCCCGTCCGTCCGGTCCTGCCGGGCCGAGGCATACGCGCGTGAGATGCGCTCGATCGTTGCGGTTTGGTCGTCCACCTCCGAGTTGATCTCGCCCGAGTCGAAGTACCTGCGGAGCGGACGCAGCAGCTCGGAGAGCGGCTGCCCGGCGGCCGACAGCTGGTCGAGGACGACGATGGCGGCGATCAGGCCGGAGTCGGCTCGGTAGTTCTCGCGGAAGTAGTAGTGGCCGGAGTGCTCACCGCCGAAGACGGCGCCCGTCTCGGCCATCACCTGCTTGATGAACGAATGGCCGACCCGCGTCCGGATCGGCTCGCCTCCGTTCTCGCGAACGACCTCCGGCACGGCCCACGAGCAGATGAGGTTGTGGACGATCTTGGCGCCGGGATACCGCTGGAGCATCGCCTTGGCGACGAGCGCGGTCACGTCCGACCCGCTCACGCCCTCCGCTTGCTCGTCGACCAGGAAGACGCGGTCCGCGTCACCGTCGAACGCGAGGCCGACGTCGGCCCGATTGTCGAGCACCGCCCGCTTCACGTCCCGTTGGTTCGCGGGCTGGATCGGATCGGCGGGGTGGTTTGGGAACGTGCCATCGAGCTCGGGAAACAGATGGATCAACCGCACCGGGAGTCGGCTCATCACCGCCGGAACGACGAGGCCGCCCATGCCGTTCGCGGTGTCGGCGACGACGGTGAGCGGCGCCATGCGGTCGACGTCCACGAACGACAGAACGTGCTCGACGTAGGCATCCAGCAGATCCCGCGTCTGTACGGAGCCGCGCGAGTCGCGAGGTGGAAGGTCCTGTTCGGTGAGACCGCGGATGTCGGCGAGACCCGTATCCTGGCCGACCGGCCGTGCTCCACTCAGACAGAACTTCAACCCGTTGTAGTTGGGGGGGTTGTGGCTCGCCGTGAGCATCGTCGCCGGCACGTCGAGCGACCCGGACGCGAAGTACAGCAGGTCCGTCGAGGCCAGACCAATGTCGACGACATCGACGCCCTGCGACGTGGCCCCGTCCGCGAACGCCGCCGCCAGCGCGGGCGACGACAGGCGGGCGTCACGGCCGATCGCCACGGTCGGAGCGTCCGCCCACCGCGCGAACGCCGCACCGATGCGGCGAGCGACGTCTTCGTTCAGCTCGCCGGGGACGACGCCGCGGACGTCGTAGGCCTTGAAGATGCGCGACAGATCGGCATGCGGCGACACGGTCACCGCATCCTACTGAACCCTATTGGGTTCAGGGCTTGCGCGACAGGACGCTGTCGACCACGGACCGCAGCGGGACCGACTCACCGTCGCGGTACCACCACTTGGCTTCGCACATGTGGCAGGTCGTGAACGACAGGTCGCTTCCGCCGACGGACATCGTGATCGAGATGAGCTCGCCCTGGTGGCAGACGGGGCAGGTGCCCTCACGCTGGCCGTTCATGCCGGTATCGTCGGCCGAACGGCCATCTCGCGGACATAGCACGACGGCTTCATTTCGCGTGGTCGCCGTGGTGGCCGCCACCTGGTCCGCTCGCCGAACGGCGAGAGTCGAACGGCCGAACCGGACCGCCGCCCGGGGGATGCCGGCTTCCCCTTCGCGGGGGACGGCGTCCTCAGGCCGAGACGGCGCGCTCGGCGAACCGCTCGTCGCGGACGAGCCAGCCGCGCGGCGGCGTGAGCCGGCTGACGTGCTCGGCGCACAGGTCGAGCAGGTTCGGGTTCGGATCCGCGACGAGGCTGCCGACGACGACGGTCCGTTGTTCGTAGGAAAGACCGATCGTCGCCACCGCCTCGGCGGCGCAGCGGATCTTGGCGCACGTTCGCATGCGACGAGGCTAAATCACAGGCTTGTCATCCACAAGCACCGGGGGGACTCAAAGGTTGTGGTGCCTACGGCTTGACGAGGACCGGCGTGCCGACCGGGACGAGTGGATATAGCTCCTCGACGTCCGGCATCAGCATCCGGATGCAGCCGTGGGACGCGTACGTCCCGATCGAGGAGACGTCCTCGGTCCCGTGGATGCGGATCCCGGGCGCGCTCAGGTACAGCGCCCGCGTGCCGAGGGGATTGCCCGGCCCCGGTGGGATGTACGCCGGCATCCCGGCGCCCCATCCCGTGGGATCGGGGTTGGTCCACGACGGGTTCTCGACCTTGTCGACGATGCTCCAGGAGCCGACCGGCGTCACGAACCCTTGCGCGGCCGTCGCCACCGGGTACTGCTTCTCGATGTGGAAGCCGCTGTACAGGTAGAGCTGGTTCTCCGAGATGTCGACGACGATCGTCCTGCCGAGGGTGTCGTCCGTGACCTTCGGGGCCACATGACGCACAGGCACGCGAACGTCGGCCTCGTGGCGGACGAGCGCCCGGCGCACCCGACCGACCGCCTCCCGGATCGGAAGCTCCCGGCCCTCGTGCGCGTGCCGCACCACGAGCTCGTCGTCCACCAGCTTGATGCCGGCGTTCACCGCGGGCGTGCTCACCTCGTCGTACGCCTGGTGGACGAACGCCGAGAGCTTCGACCGGTCGTACCGGTAGGTGAGGTCGATCGACACCCCCACCGCCTCGTCCGCGACCCGGTGGTAGACGCGCGAGAGCAGAGACATCTGATCGGCGAGCGCGAACGCCCGAGCGACAGCTCCCTGCACGTCCACGCGCGTGCCGAGCGCGGCCGGTGTGACGTGCCAGGAGTAGCCCGCGGCTCGAACGGTGAGATCGCCTTCGAGTGTGAGGTCGGCTCGACGATCGACGGCGCGCACGGCCTCGTCGCGCGTCATGCCGCCCACGTCGACGCCCGCGATCCGCACACCGGGCAGGATCCGCGCCGCAGCGACCGAGTCGAACCGTGACGCGGCGAACGCCGCCCCACCGCCGAGCGCAATGACGGCGATGACGAGCAGCGCAACGGCAGTCCCCCTGCCGACGCTCCCGCTCGAGTGCTTCCCGCGTGCCATCACGTTCGAGGTCCCCCACCCCCGCCCCGTACACGGGGCCGGCCGGCGCGTTGGGCGGTCATGATACGGGTGCTACGACGCCGCGGGCACCCACGGCTCCGGGATCGGAACGCCGAGGGCGACCGCGTACGCGGCGTACCCCTTCAACCCGAGCGAGTACGACGCCTCGGCCGGCACGAACGCTCCGTCCGTCGACACCGCCAGGATCGCCGCAAGCGGCCGCGCCTCCACGAACGCCGACGGAACGGCGACCGTGCGAAGCGGCGGGACGTGCACCATGATCGGCGCGGGCGGCGGTTCGGTTCCGGAGGGAAGGTAGGACAGGCGCACGTCGATCGCGTTCGACCCCGCGTTGGCGATGACGGCGCCGGGGTGATTTGTCCGTCCCCCGAGCGCCGGGAACAGCACCCATGCGCCGCGGGGCTGGCCGGGGCCTGTGGCCGCGGAGTCCGAGGATTCACCGTACGTTCGGCGGACGGCCGCGGTGCCGGCTGGGATCTTCACGACGAGGCTCGTCGGTCCGTCCGTGCTCTGCGCGAACGTCTGCGCCGAGTTCGGGTTCGCCCGGTCGCCGTTCGGACCCGACAGCGGGGCAGGATCGCCCTTGCCGATCAACGCGCCGGTTGCCTGCGCTGGCTGTCCGGTCGGGTTCAACAGGATGAACTCCGTGCGCCCCTGGTCGAACCCACCGGGGAAGACACCCGTCGCCGGCGCCGGTGCCAACTGACCGATCGCCGAACGGATGCCGCCGAGAGCCGAGACGTCGAGGGTGGACGCGACGACGCGCCCGACCTTCGCCTGAACCGTCGTCGAGACGGTCGCGTACCCCAGCCGTTGATCGTTCAGGTGGAAGGCGCGACTGCGGAACGGCTTGAGGTCGACGTTCGTCCAGGCGCCGGCGTGGACCGGCGCATCCTTGTCCGTGTAGAGCGTGAGCGAGAACACGGCGTCGACCGCGAACGGGTTCATCACGACGACGTACGAATCGAGCGACCGCCGCGATCGAGGCCCCGACGGGCTCTGCGCGAGCTGCGTCGATCCGTCCGGCAGCATCCAGCTCTCCCCCGCCGTCGGCGAGCACGGCTCCGCGGCGACACCGGTCTCTCCCCCGCCGGCGTGCGCGACCCACGACGCGGCCACCCACCCGCCGAAGTACTCGACGACGGTGGAGGCCGCGCGGGAGGAGGCCGGCTCCGGAAGCAGGAGCTCGGCTCCCGGGTCGACCGTGTAGCTCTCGGCCCGCCCCGGCCGGCTCTCGGACAACGCCGTGACACGGATCCGAACGGCCGTTGCGCCCGGGTTCGCGACTTGGATCGTGGTTCCCCACGCGGATCCCCCGCCGTGCGGGCAGAACCAGACGCCCGAGGGCGCCGCGCCGGCACCGGGTCCGGCGAACGCCTTGGTGCCGACCCCGCGCTGCAGCCACACGGCAGCGGCGACGACGGCCGCGACGGTGAGGGCGGCTGCGAGGAGCTGTCCCCGGCCCTTCATCGCGACCCCGGCCGCCGAGTGACCCACAGGACGCCGAGCCAGAGGACGCCGAGCAGGATCAGCTCGGCCGTCCTGGCCGACTGTCCGCCGAACCGGATCGAGACGCGCCCGGCGGGCGCCGGGAACCTCATCGCCCAGCCGAACGCCGGCGACGGACCTTTGGTTCCATCGGTCACGGTTGCGCGCCATCCCGACGCGAACTGATCCGCCACGTACGCGATGCCGCCCGAGGACGTTCCCGCCCATCCCGAACCGGACCGCTCGAGCTGCGTCCACGACACGGCTCCGACGCTGGAGGTCCGAAGCATCGACGCGTCGCTCGCGGCCCGCGTGAACGAGCGGTCCCGCGTCGTCATGGCAGACGGCACCCAGCGTGAGTCGCGGTACACGGTGAGACCGCCGGCGGGAACCATGTCGAGGTCGAGCTGCGCATCGAGCCGCGCCCGCGCGGCGGCGGGGAGGTCGCCCGCGGCCGCGACGACGAATCGGACGCCGAGCGGCGCGAGGAGCGCCCCCGCGTGATCGGTCGCGCCGGCGAGGATCTCGGCGAGCACCGAGCGCACGTAGTCGTACCCGGGGCCGCCGTCGGGCCGGGCGAGGTCGAGCACGGAGGTCCCATCGCGCTCGGTGAGTCCGTAGCGGATCGATGCGGCCCCGGCCTGGACGATCCCGATCGGATCGCCGCCCGGCGCCGGGAACCGCCCGCGGTCCGCGGCGCCGATCCACAGGACGCGGGAGTCACTCGGTCCGTTGGCGATGAGCGGCCACGCCGACGGGAGCCCGTTCGCACCGATCGCCCACCCACCGATCGCGGCCTGGAGTACCTGACCACCGGCGCCAACCACGAGGACGACGGCGAGCGTGCCGGCCGCGATCTGCCGGTACCCGAAGGCGTGTCGTTCGATGCCGGCGCCGATGGAGGCCACGCCGTACGCGACCACTGCGGCCTCGGCAACGGCGGCAAGCGCCACGTAGACCGGGGCGTTGGCGACGGACGTCGGGAGCCAGCCGGCCGCGGAGGCCCATGCGAGGAACACCCCCGCGACGGCGACGATCACGGCCCGCCAAGCGCGCCGCCGCACGGCCGGACCGACGATGCTGAACGCGATCGCCGCGGCGACCGGGACGAACCACGCGATCACCCACGTGCCGGGGCCGGCGCCCGGCGCCAACCGCCCCAGACGCAGGAGATCGGCCGAGCCGATGACCGAGCCGAGCGCCTGTGCCGGGAACCGTCCGAGGTCGGGCAGGAAGGGGAAGACGAGCGCGCCGCCCACGGCCGCGCCCCCGACGGACAACAGAAGGCCGCGTCCCCGGTTCGGGCCCGTCAGGAGCGCGGCGGCGACGAGGACGCCGAGCGCGAGTACGACCCCGGGCGCGAACGCCAGGCCGATCGCCACGACGGCGCCCATCGCGATGACGAACCGGGCCATCGAGGCCGGCCGTTCCCCGAATGCCTGGTCGACGCGATCGAACATCGCCGCGATCACGCAGATCGCGACCAGCATCGCAATCCGGCCGTCGGAGAACGACCAGAACACGACGGCCGAGAGCACGAGCGTGAGGGCCCCGACGACCCCCGCGACGCGATCACGCGTCTGCCTGGCGAGCGCGCGGTACAGCACGATCGCGGCGACGGCGGGAAGCGCCGCTAGGAGCAGCTTCTGGACGGTCGCGCCGTCGAAGCCGGGGAGCCAGGCGAGCGCACCCAGCAGCGCGAGCGCGGGCGAGGCCGCATACGGGCCGCCGAGACCTGTGGTCCGGACGCCGGACACGAGCTCGGAGAAGTAGGTCCCGGCGAGCGACGGGAACGCCGGGAGCGCGCCGCCCTCGAGGACGGGCGTCGACGTCAGGACGCGGTACGCCAACAGGCCCACGGCCGCGCCGACGACCCAGCCGACGAGGACGGGATGCTGCGTCGCGAGCGATCGCGCGCGGCGGCGGACCGGGACGTGCTCGCGCTCGTCCTCGAGCTGCTCCTCGAAGATCAGCTCGGCCTGCTGGAACCATCGGGGGACGCGGATCAGCGCCGGCTGCATGAACCGCCGGACGGCGCCGTCGCGGACGTTGCGAACGGACTGGGCGCGAACGCGGCGCCGGATCGTCGACGGCAGGTGCACCAGGTTCCACGTCCACGCCGAGGCGAGCTCGTAGGCATCCTCGAACCGCCGCGACACCGTGAGGTACAGCAGCCGAACGATCCCGAACACCAGGTGCAATGGCAGCAGCCAGATCAGCGAGAGAACGCCGTAGTTCTTGAGCATCGCCGCGAGTGCGGCGCGCTCCGCCTGGTACTGCCTTCCGTGATGACCCTCCTCGAGTCGGTCGCCCGTCGCCCGCGCGTCGCGGTGACGGACCTGCGCGAGCGGCGTCATGAGGACACGGAACCCCGCGAGCCGCGCTCGCCAGCAGAAGTCGAGGTCGTCGTGGTGTCCGTCGAGCCGCTCGTCAAAGACGCCGGTTCGCCGCCAGGCGTCGCGTGAGATCAGCATCGCGCACGACGAGACGTAGAGGACCTCGAGCACGCGGTCGTATTGCCCCTGGTCCATCTCGTCCTGTTGTAGCGGCGAGTACGGGTGACCGAACCGGTCGGTCGAGCGGCCGACGTCGCGCAGGATCTTCGGATCGTCCCAATCGACGACCTTGGGGCCGACCACTCCGACGCGCTCGACGCCGCGGATGTTCTCGGCGGCATCGACCATCTTCGCGACTGCCTCGGGCGACAGGGCGGCGTCGTCGTGGAGGATCAGCACGTAATCTGCCGCGTTCACGGCCGGCAGGTCGAGGGCGGCGCGGATGGCGCCGGCCATCCCGGCCTCCGCGTCGACGGACAGCACCCGTGCGTCGCCGAGTGCCTGTCGCAAGAGCTCGTCGCTCCCGTCGCTCGACGACACGTCGACGGCGAGGACGCCCAGTCGCGGATGCGTTTGCGAGGCCAAGGACTGGAGACACTCACGCAGCCACTCGGCGCCGTCGTGAGCGACGAGCACGGCGAGCACGCTCGGTACGCGAACCTCACCGGATGTCGAGATGCGTTCGGGTGTCGAAGTGACCATGGAAGTGCGCGTCGGCGCGGCGCGGAGCCTAGCACTCGGAACGTGAAGACCGAGGAAGGGGGGCCATGGGGCCCCCCTTCCGTCGGATGTCGCAAGCCGTCTCTAACGAGACTTGGCGGCCATCCGCTTCTTGGCTGGCGACTTGCGCTTGGCGGTCGACTTCTTCGCCGTGGACTTCCGCTTCGCGGTCGTCCTCTTGCGGGTCCCTGCCGCCTTCTTGGCGGCGGTCTTCCGCTTTGCGGTCGTCCTCTTGCGGGTCCCTGCCGCCTTCTTGGCGGCGGTCTTCCGCTTCGCGGTCGAACGCTTCGCCGTCGACTTCCGGGCTGTGGTCTTCCGAGCGGCCGGCTTACGCGCCGACGTCTTCTTGGCCGCAGTCCGCTTCGCGGTCGATCTCTTCTTCGCCGTGGGAGCCATCGGTCACCCCCTTTCCATCTCCGTCAGGACGCCATGCGCTTCAGGCGTCGTCGTTCCCGTTCGCTCATCCCACCCCACACGCCGTAGCGCTCGTCGCGCCGGAGCGCGTAGTTCAGGCACTCGATGCGAACGGGACAGTCCGAGCAGATCTTCTTCGCTTCTCTCGAAGAGCCTCCCTTCTCGGGAAAGAAGATCTCGGGGTCGTGTTCGCGGCAACGGGCTCGTTCCTGCCATGGGATGTAGTGATGCACCGCTCTCTCTCCCTCGAATCACACGCGTGTGATTCTGGGCCATCCGAGCCCCGGTTGACAAGGGGGATCTTCGAGTAGTCCTGCATGTCCACATCGTCTTGCGAGAATCGTTTCGGCCTCTTCGAGCCGTTGCAAGAGTTTTCCACAGGAATCTTCGCAGTCAAGCGGGTTGACGGATACCGTCAATAACCTTGACGGAATCGCGCTATCGAGACCCCTCGAACGCGAACGAGCGGCTGCGATCGTGTGGAGAACCGTCGACGCGCTGGTACGTCGTCGTGCGTTGAACGGGAATCCGACCGATCGCGCGGATCGCGTCGTCGAGCTGCGCCGGCTCCATCCGGATCCCCCACTCGGCGCCCGCCATCCGGCTGATCGTCTCCTCCATCAGCGTGCCGCCGAAGTCGTTCGCGCCACCGTTCAGGATCGTCTGG
>DATAEU010000004.1:0-8087 GCA_036257835.1 Actinomycetota bacterium
CGCGCGAGACGGCCCGGGAGGCGCTCGAGGATCTCGAGCCGATCGACCGGGGCGGGTACGCCGGGCCGGTCGGTTGGATGGACGCGAACGGCGACGGCGAATGGGCGATCGCGCTGCGGTGCGCGGAGATCACGGGCTCGATGGCGCGGCTGTTCGCCGGCGCCGGCATCGTCGCCGACTCCGAACCCGAGGCCGAGCTCGACGAGACCGAGCGGAAGTTCCGGGCCCTGCTCGATGCGCTCCGCTGGGGCTGAGTCAGTCCCCTGCCAGATCCATGCCGAGCGGCGCGGTCTCGGAGCCGAACCCCGCGCGCCGGTAGAACGAGACCGACCGGGGCGTGGACCAGACGACGGCCTCGGCCGCCTCGCGCTCGCGCGCGTACGCCATCGCTGCAGCGAGCAACCGGGCGCCGTGGCCCTCGTCGCGGAGCGCAGGTTCGACGTACACGTTCGTCACGTAGGCGATCGGACGCTCCCAGCGGCCGCGGCTCGGGTGCGGGATCTTCTCGACGAGCTGGAGCCACGCGCAGCCGACCAGCCGGCCCTCGTCCTCCGCGACCCACGCCCGCCACGGCGTCCCGTCCGCGAGCACATCGGTCGCGAACGCCCGGAATCCGTCGGCAAACGCCTCGAAGGTCGACGAGACCGGCGTTCCGTGTTCGACGCGGAAGTCCCACCGGAGCCGCGCGAGCTCGTCGGCGTCCTCGAGTGTCGCCCGGCGGATCTCCACGATCAGGCGACCGCCGCTGGGTGCCGGGTCCGCACGATCACATCGTACGGCCGAGCGCGGCCGCGACCGTTTCCCGGACCGCGGCATGCAGCTCGAGGTTGCGGGCGCGGTCGATCGGCACCTCGACGACGTAGACCCCGCCGGCCCCACGCGCGCGCTCGACCGTGGGCATCAGATCGGCGGCGTGTTCGATGCGGGCGTGTCCGGCCCCGGCGGCCCGGCTGATCGCGCCGAGGTCGAGCCCGTGCGGCGTCGCGAACAGCTCCTCGAACTCGGGCAGCTCGCGTTGCGGGAGGAACGAGAAGATCGCGCCGCCGTCGTTGTTCGGGACGACGACGACGCAATCGAGGCCCCTACCCGCGCTCCAGATCAGCGAGCCGATGTCGTGCAGCAACGTGAGGTCGCCGCAGAGCGCGGTCGTCGCGGCACCGGAGGCCGAGACGCCGAGCGCCGTCGAGACGAATCCGTCGATCCCGCTCGCACCCCGGTTCGCGAGAACTCGGAGGCCCTCGCGCGGACGCATGTACGCGTCCAGGTCGCGCACCGGCATGCTCGAGCCGACCACGAGCACACCGCCGTCGGGGATCGACGCGGCCAGATCGCGTGCGATCCGACCCTCGAATGGCTCGTCCCACGAGTCGAGGAGCGCCTCGACCGCATCCGTCGCGCGCCTGTCGGCCTCCCGCCAACTGGAGAGCCAGGATCCGCCACTCGACGGTGTGATCGCATCGAGCGCCCGGTCGACGAGGTTCCCCGCGTGCACGGTGAAGCGTTTCTCGGCACGGCGGTTCGGATCGGCGACGAGCTCGTCCGGGTCCACGATGATCAGGCGGCGTGCCCTACGGACCGCCTCGAGTGCGGGGCGCGAGGTCGGCGACGCGCCGATCTGCAGGAACAGCTCCGGCGCGTGCGCATCCGCGAAGTCCGCGTCCGCCAGCAGGTGCTGGGCCGCACCCAGGGTGCCGGGGATCCGACACCCGGATATAGGCTCGGCGATCACCGGCCAGCCGAGCCGATCGCCCAGATCGACGAACCAGCGCCCCGAGACGCGGAGCCCCCCGACGAAGACGAGGCCGTCGCCCCCGCCGGTGATCACATCTGCGAACTCGGCCACCTGATCGTCCTCGGGCATCTCGCCCTCGCCGAGGCCGACCCCCGCAAGCCCGAGCGCGAACCGTTCGCCGAGGTCGACGGATTGGCCCGACGGGACCAGCGGTTCGCGGAACGGCAGATTCACGTGCACGGGCCCGCCCCTGCAGGCCTCGCGATACGTGTGGACACCCAGCGTGTACCACGAGCGACCGGCGTCCGATCCCTCGGCTGGGACCTGCGCGTCCAAGAACCAGCTCGCGTACTTGCCGAACAGCCCGATCTGGTCGATCGTTTGGTTGGCCCCGACGCCCCGGAGTTCCGGCGGGCGATCGGCCGTGAGCGCGATCAGGGGAACGCGCGACATCGATGCCTCGACGATCGCGGGGAACAGGTTCGCCGCCGCCGTGCCGCTGGTGGTCACGACCGCCGTCGGCACACCCGAGGTCTTGGCCAGCCCGAGTGCGAAGAAGGCCGACGAACGTTCGTCGAGATGGACGTGCACGCGAACGCTCTCGTTTCGGGCCAGCGCGAGCGCGATCGGCGTCGAACGCGAGCCAGGCGAGACGCACGCATCGCGGAGGCCGAACGACGTCAGGGCGTTGACGAACGCCGACACGCACGCGAGCGCGACGTCGCCCTCACTCACGAGACCAGCACCTCGATCCACAGCCCGAGGGCGAGCAGGACCCCGAACACGATCTGCAGCCGGGCCGTCCCGACGAGGACCCCGATCAGCGCCCGCCCGCTCGCGTGACCGATCGTCCGCATCGGCTCGATCGCGGCCACCAACGCCCCGAACGCGAGCAGCGACCACGCCGGCAGGCCGCTCCCCCGGTCGATCGCGTCGACGACCACCCCGGCCACGACCCCGGCGAAGGCCCCCGAGACGCACAGCCGATAGAACCTCCGCGTGCGCCGCTCGCCGAGGCGGACCGCGAGCGTCCGCTTGCCGGCGACCGCGTCTGTCGGGATGTCGCGGAGGTTGTTCGCCACCAGGATGGCGACGGCGAGCAGGCCGACCGGTACCGCCGCCCACCACGCCGCGGCCGGGACGGTCTCGGCCTGGACGAACGCGCTCCCCGCGGTCGCCATCAGGCCGAAGAACACGAAGACCATCACCTCGCCCAGGCCGAGCTCGGCGTACGGTCTCGGCCCGCCGCTGTAGAGCCAGAGCGCGAGCATCGCGAGCGCGCCGATCGGCACCAGCCACCATGTCGTCGCGGCGGCCAGCGCGAGCCCGGCGACGCCGGCGACGAGGATGGAGAGCAGCGCCGCGAGCAGCACCGTCCGCGCAGGCGCGAGCCCCGAGGAGGTGAGCCTGGGAGGCCCCAATCGATCCGGCGTGTCGACGCCGCGCACGCCGTCGTGAAAGTCATTCGCCAGGTTCGCGCCCACCTGCAACGCGAGTGCGACCAAGAGTGCCGCGACGAACCGCCAGGGCACGAAGACACCGGCGGCGGCCGTCCCGACGAGGACGGGGGTGACGCCGGCCCCGAGCGTCCGCGGCCGCGCGCCCTGGACCCAGATGCCGAGACGGCTCACGGCCGCTTCGGGAACCTCGTGAAGTCCGGCGCCCGCTTCTCCACGAACGCGTCCCGCCCTTCCTGCGCCTCCTCCGTCATGTAGTACAGGAGCGTCGCGTCACCGGCGAGTTGCTGCACCCCGGCCAGCCCGTCGATCCCCGCGTTCGACCCCGCCTTCAGCAGACGCAGGGACAGCGGGCTCATCCGCAGCATCTCGCGGCACCACGAGACGGTCTCGGGTTCCAGCCGCTCCAGCGGCACGACGGTGTTGACCAACCCCCACGCGAGCGCGGTCGGCGCGTCGTACTGCCGGCAGAGGAACCACACCTCCTTGGCGCGCTTCTCGCCGATCTGCCGCGCGAGCAGGTTGATCCCGTACCCGCCGTCGAACGACCCCACCCTCGGTCCGCTCTGGCTGAACCTCGCGTTGTCCGCCGCGATCGTGAGGTCACAGCACAGGTGCAGGACGTGGCCCCCGCCGATCGCGTATCCGGCGACCATCGCGACCACCGGCTTGGGGAGCCGCCGGATCTGGACCTGGAGGTCCAGGACGTTCAGGCGGCTGATCCCGTGCTCGTCGACGTAGCCATCGTCCCCCCGGATCCTCTGGTCGCCACCGCTGGAAAACGCCTCGGATCCCTGTCCGGTGAGGATCACCACCCCGATCTCGGGATCGTCGCGGGCCACCTCGAACGCGCGGATCAGCTCGCCGACCGTGAGCGGGCGGAACGCGTTGCGCACCTCGGGCCGGTCGATCGTGACCTTGGCGATGCCGTCCGCGGTCTCGTACCGGATATCCGTGTATTCCCCCGAGCTCACCCAGTTCGGCGACGAGGTCTCCGACGTCATGACTGCGCACTCCTAGAGCGGGCACTCGAACGGTCTGGGCTAGCCTAGCGGATGTGTCGGCCCTCGAACACGTGTCGGTGACCACGGGCGATGTCGTGGCCGTGTCGATGGAGCCGGGGCCTGCGTGGTTCGACCTGGTCGACGAGACCTGGGCCGCCGGCGCTGCCCTCCTGCCCGTCGACCACCGGCTGCCCCCCAGCGAGACGCGCGCAATCCTCGAGCGCGTCCGGCCGACCGTGTCGCTCGACGCCGGCGGGGCGCGGCGGATCGACGGCGAGGCCGCCGACCCCGAGATTGCCCTGGTCGTCCCCACGAGCGGGACGGGCGGGACGCCGAAGTTCGTCCAGTTCGACCGCCGGGCGATCGACGCGGCGGTCGCGTCCTCGGCCTTGGCGCTCGGAGCCTCCGACCGGGACCGCTGGCTCTGCTGTCTCCCACTTGCGCACGTCGGAGGTCTGCTCGTGCTGCTGCGGGGGGTCCTGCTCGGCGCGCCGGTGACGATCCATCAAGGATTCGATGCCGCCGCGGTCGCGGCCGAGCGGGGTTCGGCCTTCACCTCTCTCGTCCCGACGATGCTCGGCCGGCTCGTCGCCGCCGGCGCTGAGCTGTCGGCGTTCCGGGCGATCCTGGTGGGCGGAGCGCACCTGTCGCCCGACCTGCGGGCGAGCGCGGAGCGCGCAGGCGCGAGCGTCATCGAGACCTACGGCCTCACCGAGACGTGTGGGGGGGTCGTGTACGACGGCGAGCCGCTGCCGGGGACGCAGATGCGGATCGACCCCCAGGGCGGCATCGAGCTGCGAGGGCCGACACTGATGCGCGGCTACCGGTTCGACGACTCGGCCACCGCGGCTGCGTTCACGGAGGACGGATGGCTGCGGCCCGGCGACGCGGGCGAGATCGACGGCGAGGGTCGCCTCCACGTCGTGGGTCGGTTCGACGATCTGATCAACACCGGGGGAGAGAAGGTCTGGCCGGACGACGTCGAGGCGGCGCTCCGCGAGCACCCCCGGGTCCGAGACGTGGCCGCGGGCGGGCGTCCGGACCCGGAGTGGGGCCAGCGCGTCGCCGTGTGGGTCGTCCCAGCCGATCCCTCCGACCCCCCGTCGCTCGACGAGCTGCGGGCGTTCGCCGCGCGCACGCTCCCACGCCACGCGGCGCCGCGCGAGCTCACCCTGGCGGAGCGGCTCCCCAGAACCGCGTCGGGCAAGCTTCGGCGTGCTGCGTTGCCGCGGGATTGAACGGGAAGAGTCTCCGGTTATCCTCCGTGGAGGAGCAGGTCCGTATGGTCGACGAACGCAACACCGTCATCCTGGGGTCGGGGCCGGCCGGGTACACGGCCGCGCTTTACGCCGCCCGCGCAAACCTTCGCCCCGTGCTGATCAAGGGGCTGGAGGCCGGCGGGCAGCTGATGTTGACCACGGACGTCGAGAACTACCCGGGGTTCCCCGACGGCATCCTCGGACCCGAGATGATGGACGCGTTCGAGAAGCAGGCGGCGCGGTTCGAGACCGAGATCGTGGCGCAGACCGTCACGCGGGTGGACCTGTCCGAGCGCCCCTTCGGCGTGTGGGCCGGCGACCTCGAGTGGCGTGCCCAGACGCTGATCCTGGCGACGGGCGCGAGCGCGCGATGGCTCGGCGTCCCAGGCGAGGAGACCCTGCGGGGGCGCGGGGTGAGCGCCTGCGCCACGTGCGACGGGTTCTTCTTCCGCGATCGAGATCTCGTCGTGGTGGGTGGTGGCGACACCGCGATGGAGGAGGCGACGTTCCTCACGAAGTTCGCGAGCTCGGTCACGATCGTGCACCGTCGCGACGAGTTCCGCGCGTCGAAGATCATGCAGGAGCGGGTGCTGTCGAACCCGAAGATCCGCGTGATCTGGGACGGTGTGGTCGAGGAGATCCTCGGCGACGGCGCGGTGAGTGGCGTGCGCCTGCGGAACGTGCGGACGGGCGAGACGAGTGAGCAGCCGACCGGCGGCGTGTTCGTCGCGATCGGGCACACGCCGAACACGGACCTCGTCAAGGGACAGCTCGAGCTCACGGACGCCGCCTACGTCGTCGTGCAGGAGCCGACCACGCGGACGAGCGTCCCCGGTGTGTTCGCGGCCGGTGACGTCACCGACCTGATCTACCGTCAGGCGGTCACGGCCGCCGGTCAAGGGTGCAAGGCGGCGATCGACGCGGAGCGGTTCCTGGAAGAGCTTGCGCATCGAACGGGTTGAACGGTACGACGAGGACGACGACGGAGTTTCGAAAGGACGGATGGAACGTGGCGATGATGGGTGACGTGACGGACGCCGATTTCGAGGAGCGGGTGCTCGGCTCGGAGGGCGTGGTGCTCGTGGACTTCTGGGCCGAGTGGTGCGTCCCCTGCCACATGGTCTCGCCGGTGGTTGAGGAGATCGGTCGGGACAAGGGCGAGGCGCTCCAGGTGGCGAAGCTGAACATCGACGACAATCCCGACGTCACGCGACGCTTCGGGGTGATGAGCATCCCGACGCTGATGCTGTTCAAGCACGGCGAGGAGATCGCTCGCGTCGTAGGCGCCCGAGGCAAGGACGCGCTGCTCAAGGAGATCGACCCGCACGTTCCCGCGGCCTAGCGCGGAACGGCCGCCTCCGGTTGTCGGACGGCCTCGGTTCCACGGAGACTCGGGTCGTGGACCTCATCCGAGCAGGCGCGCGAGGCGAGGACGTGCGCGACGTGCAACACCGGCTGCTGGGCGCGGGGCTGCGCATCGATCCCGACGAGCTCGACGGGACGTTCGGCGACTCTACCGAGGCGGCCGTCCGCGAGTTCCAGCGTGTCCGCGGGCTCCCGCCGGACGGGATCATGGGCCCCGACACCTGGGGCCAGCTCGTCGAGGCCGGCTACCGGCTCGGGGACCGCACCCTGTACCTGCGCTCGCCGGCGTTCCGAGGGGACGACGTCCGCGAGCTCCAGCGGATGCTGAACGCCCTGGGCTTCGACGCCGGCAAGGAGGACGGGATCTTCGGGTCGCGCACCGATCGCGGCGTTCGCGAGTTCCAACGCAACGTCGCATCCCACGTGGACGGGATCGTCGGGCTCGACACGGTGCACGCGATCAGCCGCTACCGGCCGCCGGTCGACGCACCGAGCCGCGCCGTGGTGCGCGAGGGCGAGGCGGCGCGCGGACCCGGGCTGGCGCTCGCCGGCTCGACCATCGCACTCGACCCCGACCGCATCGACGCCGACGAGCTCGACCTGGCGCTGGCCATCGCCTCGGAGCTCTCGGAGGAGCTCGGGCGGCTCGGTGCCCGTCCGCTCTTGCTGCGCACGGGTTCCGAGCCAACCTCGATCGACGAACGCATCAAGCGTGCGAACGCCGGCAACGCGGCCGCCCTGATCTCGATCGCCCTCGGCTCCGGTGAGCAAGTGGAACACGGATCCGCGTGCTTCCACTACGGGACGCCGAGGACGCACTCCCCCATGGGACGCAGGCTCGCGGCGTCGATCCAGCACGCGCTCGTCCGTCGTCTCGGTCTGCCCGATTGCGGGTTCCACCCGCGCTCGATCGCGATCCTGCGCGAGACCCGCATGCCGGCGGCACGCGTCGAGCCGGCCGTCGCGCTCGACGAGCTCGACGCGACCCGCATCGCGGAGAGGGCGTTCGCGAGCGACGTGGCGAGCGCCATCGCGGAAGGGGTCAGCGCCTTCTCGCGACCCGCGCCCGCGGATCTCGCCCGCTCGACCTAGCCCGACGCCGTTCCCCCGCCACGTCGGCTGGGGGCTCGACGAGCGACCGCCAGGAGCACGAGGCCGAGCACGAACCCGAGCGCGAGCGCCTTGCCGGCGCGCCGGAGCTCGGCGTCGGAGGGGGCCTCCATCGGATGGGTATCGTACGGCGGTGGGGTCGCTCGGCTACAGCCTGATG
>DATAEU010000009.1:0-12176 GCA_036257835.1 Actinomycetota bacterium
GCGGTGGCGTTCCTCCTCGGACAGATGGACACGTCGTGGATCTACCTCGTTCGCGTGGCCGCGCTGTCCGCCGCGTACAACGCGATCCTCACGCCGATCGTCTATCCGTTCGTCCGGCGGCTCGCCGAGGGCTCGCGCAGCCACCGCGTCGTGAGGTGGTGACGTGACCGAGGGAAGCTCGAGCCTTCGGATCCGCGTGCTGGCCACGCTCGTGGCCTTCATGTTCGCGTCGCTCGTCACGCGGTTGTGGTTCCTGCAGGTCCTCGCGGCCGAGAAGTACCGCGCCGAGGTCGGCAACAACGTCGTCCGGACACTCGAGACGCCGGCCAAGCGCGGACAGATCCTCGACGACCAGGGCAATGTGCTGGTCGACAACCGGATCAGCCTCGTGATCACGGTCAACCGCGATGAGGCCGGCGACCGCGAGGAGCAGGTGATCTACAACCTCGCGAGGCTGCTGAAGGTCACGCCGAAGGAGATGGCCAAGCGCGTCGAGGACGTCCGCTACTACCGGTATCAGCCAGTCCCCGTCGCGGTCGACGTCAACTGGAAGACCGTCGCGTGGATCAAGGAGCACCCCGGCGACTTCCCGGGCGTGGACTACCTCGAGCAGCCGGTCCGGACCTACCCGTACGGGACGCTGGCCGCGCACGTCCTCGGGTACCTCGGGCAGGTCACCAAGCAGCAGCTGAAGGATCCTGCCTTCGCCGGCTACGAGCCCGGCGACATCGTCGGGCAGACGGGCGTCGAACGGCAGTACGAGCAGTGGCTCCACGGCACGAAGGGGATCGTGAAGTACCGGGTCAACCGGTTCGGGGACAACAAGGGCGAGATCGGCGAGCTGCCGCCCAGGCCGGGCGACAACCTGGTGCTGACGCTCGACGCCGGCATCCAGCAGGTGGCCGAGGAGGACCTGAAGCAGGGCATCGACGCGGCGCACAGTGTGATCGACTCGGCCACCGCCAAGTACCTCGCCGCGACCGGCGGCGCGGTCGTCGTGATGGACCCGACAACGGGCGCGATCAAGGCGCTCGCCTCGTACCCGAGCTACGACCCAAACGTGTTCGTGAACGGGTCATCGGACGCGCGCACACATCTCGTCCAGGCCGCGCGGAACCCGCTGCTCGACCGCGCGATCCAGGGACTCTACCCCCCCGGCTCGACGTACAAGCCGTTCATCGCGCTCTCGGCGTTGAAGCGCGGCTTCGCCAACACGAGCACGTACTACCCGTGCCCGGGCTCCTGGGCGGTGCCCGAGGACCCGTTGCACGAGCACTTCGACAACTGGACGCCGGCCTCGCTCGGATCGTTCACGCTCGGCGGTGCGCTCGTGCAGTCGTGTGACACGATCTTCTATCCGCTCGGGTTCGAGTACTGGAAGGACTGGTACAACACGCAGCACGACCCGTCGCCCGCGCTGCCGCTGCAGCACGACCTCAAGGCCATGGGCTTCGGCCGGCCGACCAACGTGGACGTCCCGTTCGAGAAGCAGGGTCTCGTCCCCGATCCGATCTGGAAGGCCAAGGCTCACCACGACATGCCGCATGTGTATCCGCAGGGGGACACGTATCCGGCGGACTTCATCAACATGTCGATCGGACAGGGCGAGACGCTCGTCACGCCGCTGCAGATCACGGAGGCCTACTCCACGATCGCCAACGGCGGCGCCGAGTGCTGGCCCCACGTCGCCGATCGCATCGAGTCGCCGACGGGAGCGCTCGTCCAACGGATCCGGCCGCGATGCAACCACCACGTCCCGTTCTCACCGAGCACGATCGCGTACGTACGGAACGCGCTCGCCGGCGTACCGACGCAGGGAACGGCCTCGAGCGCGTTCGTAGGATTCCCGTTCTCCGAGGTGTCGGTGGCCGGCAAGACCGGCACCGCGCAGGTCTTCGGCCAGCAGGACTACTCGTGGTTCGCCGCGATGACGCAGGGGAGTGGCAAGCGGTACGTCATCGTCTGCCTGGTCGAGCAGGGCGGCCACGGCTCCACGACGGCGGCGCCGATCGTCCGCCGCATCATCGAGCAGCTGTACGGGCTCACCCCGTCGATCATCCAGACCGAGCCGGCAACCGACTGATGGATCTCGTCGCCGGCAAGCTCTATCCGCTGGAGCGCCGTCCGCTCCGCCACATCGATCTGGTCCTCGTCGGCACGACGGTCGCGCTGGCCGTGGTCGGGATCATGATGGTGTACTCGGCCACGCACCAATCCCTGGTCGCGCAACATCTCGATCCCACGGTGTACCTGAAGAGGCAGGCGGTGTTCCTCGGCCTCGGGATCGGGCTCGCCGTGTTGGCGTCGAGCTTCGACTACCGGTTCCTCAAGGTCTACGCGGGGATCCTCTACATCGCCAGCCTGGCGCTGCTGATCCTGGTTCGCACGCCGCTCGGGACGACCGTGAAGGGCTCGCAGCGCTGGTTCCAGCTCCTCGGGTTCCAGTTCGCGCCGTCCGAGGTGACGAAGCTTGCGCTGATCGTCATGCTCGCCGCGTTCATCTCGGAGCTGCGGTCCTCCGAACGGACGTTGGAGGACGTCTACCGCGCGACGGCGATCGCCGCCGTCCCCGGCGCGCTGGTGTTCCTCCAGCCGGACCTCGGGACCTCGATCGTGCTGGCCGCGATCCTGCTCGGGATCCTCGTCGTCGCGGGGACGCGCGTCCGGCACCTGGGCGTCCTGGCCGTCACGGCGACGGTGCTGGTCTTCGGCGCCTTCCAGATGGGTGTGATCAAGGAGTATCAGATCGCGCGCGTCACGGCGTTCCTCGATCCGCAGAACGATCCGAGCGGCGCCAACTACAACCGATTGCAGTCCGAGATCGCGATCGGCTCCGGCGGCCTGACGGGCCGCGGCTATCTGAAGGGCCCGCAGACGAACCTCGACTTCGTGCCCGAGCAGCACACGGACTTCATCTTCACGGTCGTGGGCGAGGAGTTCGGGTTCGTCGGTTCGATGGTGGTCCTGCTCCTGTTCGGCGTGTTGATCTGGCGCGCCTTTCGCATCGCGTTGTTGTCGAAAGATCCGTTCGGAACGTATCTCGCGGCGGGGATCGGCGCGATGTTCGCGATCCAGATGTTCGTGAACGTCGGCATGACCCTCGGCATCATGCCGATCACCGGGATCCCCTTACCGTTCGTCTCCTACGGTGGCAGCTCGCTCCTGACCAACGGTCTCGCCGTGGGGATCCTGATGAACGTGCATATGCGGCGCTTCACCTAGCGCGAGCGCGGATCGGCGCTCGACGTCGGTCAGAGCTCGGGCGCGGGCGGCGGCTCCAACGGGATCGTCCACAGGAACGTCGAGCCCTCGAACCCGGAGTCCTCGAGGACGACGTCGCCGCCCATCCCGCGGGCCGCGGCGCGGGCGAGGGACAACCCGAGCCCCGCGCCCTGGTGGACGCGCACGTTCAGGTCCTCGAGCTGCTCGAGGATCTCGAAGATCCGCTCGTGGTCGGCGGACGAGATGCCAGGGCCCCGATCCGTCACGCGGACCTCGACGCCCTCGCCCTCGGATCGCACGCGGATCTCGACCGGCGCCTCGGCCGGCGCGAACCGGAGCGCGTTGTCGAGCAGCTCGCCGAGCACGCGGCCGCCCACGACGGGGTTCATCTCGACCTCCGGCAGCTCGCCCTCGGGGATCACGCGGACCCGCGGCTGGTCCGCGGTGACGTCGCGGACCAGCTGGAGCACGTCGACGCGTTCGGTGAGGTGGGCGTCGAAGGTGAGCTCGAACCGCTCGACCAGCCGGGCGAGGTTCTGTGCGCGCTCCACGATCCTGGCCTGCAGCTCGCGCTGCTGTTCGGGCGTCGCGGTTCGTTTCGCCAACGTCTGCGCCATGCCGAGGATCACCGTCACCGGCGTCCGGAGCTCGTGCGAGAGCCGGGCGACGAGCTCGTGGCGTCGCGCCGACCGCTCGATCAGCGCCTTCTGCGCCTGCTCCAGCTCCCGCGTCCGGCGGCGCTCCCGCTCGAGCGCCTCCGTCAGCTCGTCGATCACGCGAGGGGTGACCTCCGGCGAGAGCACGCCGCCGCCGTGGGCGGCGTGCAGCACCGCGCTCAGGATGTCCTCGCCGTCGGAGTCCTTCAGGACGTACCCCGAGGCGCCCGCGACCAGCATCTCGCGGACGATCGCCTGGTCCTCGTGGCCCGACAGCGCGACGACCCCAAGGGTCGGGCGGGCGCGCTTGAGCCGCCGTGTCGTCTCGATGCCGTCGATGCCAGGCATCCTGACGTCCATCAGGACGACGTCGGGGGAGAGCGTCTCGACGATCGAGAGCGCTTCCTCGCCCGACCGGGCCTCGCCCACGACCTCCAGGTCGCCGGTGTCGAGCAGGGCGAGGAGCGACTCGCGGAAGCCGGCGTTGTCATCGACCACCATCACCCGCGGGCGCCCGCGTCCGGGCGTAACGGTACGAAGGATCCCCGGATCCATTGGCCTGAGTCTGTTCTCGGCCCGGGGGAGCGGGTATCCGGCGGGCATCCGGTTCCTCCACCGCCGGGCCGGAGGGCAAGATAGCCACATCGACCTAGCCTCGACAGCGGACGACTTCCGCCGTTTCCTCCCAGGTCACTGCTATCCTGGCACCAGGTTTGCTCGCCGGGTTCGGGGCGTCCGTCCCGATCCGTGGCGAGGAATGAGGTGTCGGAACCGGCTCGCCGGCCCCCGGTTCGGGGCGAGGCCGCGGCCGGGAGGTCGACGCCGGACAGGCGTTCGTTCGCATCAGGCGCCGCGCGCCGGCTCCGTGACCGAGAGGCCACGCTCCGCCGCAGGCAGCCGGGCACGTGTCGAGCCGGGGACTGCCCCGGAACGCGGAGCTCCACCGCTCCGGAACGCAACCCCTTCGCCGGCCTTCCCGCACCTCGACGAGCGGGAAGGAGTTGGCATGACCGATCAGACGGACCCCGCGGGCCCCGGCGTCCGGGTTCCGCCCGGCGTCGACGCGGGAGGGTCCGCGTCAGAGCCGCCCGAGGGCCGTAGGGACAGCGAAGCCACGACGGCGGTCGTTCCAAAGGACACGGCATCGGCCTCGAACGGCGATGGTGCCGATGGCGCCCCCGCGCGGGCCGCGACGTCGTCTCGAACCGGCGCCCGCCGAAGCCGGCGGGGCGGCCGCGGCCGCGGTGGCTCGCGCGCCAGGACGACGACGGGCCGGCGGGCGATCGATCCGGACGCCGGCGCCGCATCCGACGACGCCGTGGACGCCGAGGCCGGCGATCTCATGCTCGCCGACGCGCCCGACGCGGCGCTGGAGACGAGTGATGAGACCGCGCCGGCCGGCGGAGCGTCCACGAGCACCGGCGCAGCCCGTCGTCGACGTCGCCGCGGTGGTCGCGGACGTGGTGGGCGAGGCGGATCGGGCGGATCGAGGGCGGCGGCTTCCACGAAGGCCGGCGGTTCTCTCGACGAGCCCGAGCTCCCCGAGCCCGAGCCGCGTCCCGAGGTCGCGCCCCTCGAGGCGATCGCGGACGAGGAGGGCGACGGGGCCCCCTCCGTAATCGCGGATGGCGGGACGGGAGGAACCACGGCCCGCCGTCGCCGTCGCCGCGGCGGTCGCGGACGCGGACGTTCCCGGTCCGCAGCATCGGGCTCCGAGACGGAGACGAACGGGGAGGCGCCGACCGTCGAGGCCGTATCCGAGCAGGACGCGACGGCCGACGCGCCGGCGCGCGCGCGGACCCGGCGCCCCCGCTCGAAGAAGGCGGACACCGAGGGCCGCGAGATCTCGGTCGTCGCGACGGCGGGGCCGACGCGCCTGCGTCGCGGGCGGGCGACGGCGAGCGGCACGCGCCGCCGGCGCGAACCGCTGCCCGTGGTGCCGCGCGTCACCGACAAGCTGATGGTCATCACCGAGCACGGCGACCGCGACCAGATCGCGATCCTCGAGGAGCGCACCCTGGTCCAGCACTACGTCACGCGTGCCGGGGCCAAGTCGATGGTCGGCAACGTGTATCTCGGGCGCGTGCAGAACGTGTTGCCCGGCATGGAGGCCGCGTTCGTCGACGTCGGGCGCGGCCGGAACGCCGTCCTGTACGCGGGCGAGGTCAACTACTCACCGGAGGACCTCGAGGGCAAGCAACCCCCACGGATCGAGCAGGTCCTCAAGAGCGGACAGTCCGTCCTCGTTCAGGTCACCAAGGACCCGATCGGTGGCAAGGGCGCGCGGCTCACCGCGAAGATCTCGATGCCCGGCCGGTACCTGGTCCTCCAGCCGAACTGGGAGATCACCGGCATCAGCAAGCGACTCGAGGACAGCGAGCGCAAGCGCCTGCGCGCGCTCCTCAAGAAGATCCGCCCCGAGGGCCACGGCTTGATCGTGCGGACCGCCGCCGAAGAGGCGACCGAGGAGGACCTGCGCGCCGACGTCGAGCGGCTCCTCGCCGAGTGGAACGCCATCGAGAAGAAGGCGAGGAAGGCAAAGGCGCCCGCCGTGCTCTACGAGGAGCCCGAGCTGACGGTGAAGGTCGTCCGCGACCTGTTCACCGACGAGGAGTACCGCGAGCTTGTCACCGATTCGCAGCGGGTCTACACGCTCGTGACGCAGTACCTGGAGGGCGTCGCGCCCGACCTGCTCCCGAAGGTTCGGCTCCACGCGGGCAAGCTCCCGGCGTTCGAGGAGTTCCACGTCGTCGAGCAGATCCACAAGGGCCTCGACCGGAAGGTGTGGCTGCCCTCCGGCGGTTACCTCGTGATCGACCGCACCGAGGCGATGACCGTGATCGACGTCAACACCGGCAAGTCGGTCGGCAAGACCAATCTCGAGGAGACGGTCGTCAACACCAACATCGAGGCCGCCCGCGAGATCGCCCGGCAGCTGCGACTCCGCGACATCGGCGGGATGATCATCATCGACTTCATCGACATGCTGCTCGAGCAGAACAAGCGACGCGTCGTCGACACCGTCAACGAGGAGATGGCGCGCGACAAGACGCGGTCCCAGGTGTTCGACATCAGCCCGCTGGGGCTGCTCGAGGTGACTCGCAAGCGCGTTTCTGGTGGACTCCTGGAGTCGTTCTCCGAGACCTGCCCGACCTGCGAGGGCCGCGGCGTGATCCTGACCTACGAGGCCTGAGGAGGCACAGCGATGTACGCGGTCATCAAGACCGGTGGCAAGCAGCACAAGGTGAAGGCCGGGGACGTCATCGAGGTCGAGTACCTCCATGGCGCCGACGGCGGCATCACGTTCAAGCCGCTCCTCGTCGTCGACGACGCCGGCAAGACCCACGTGGGCAAGGACCTCGACAAGGCGGTCGTCACGGCCAAGGCGGCCGGCGAGCAGAAGGGGGACAAGGTCCGCATCTTCAAGTACAAGAACAAGACCGGCTACGCCCGCCGGCAGGGCCACCGCCAGCTGATGACGCTGCTCGAGATCTCGGACGTCAGCCTCGGCGCGAGCGCCCCGAAGAAGTCGACCGCCAAGAAGGACGAGGCCCCGGCCGAGGCGGAGTCATAGACGGCTGGGGTGCGAGGGCTCAAGCAGCGAGCGCGCAGCGCGAGCGGTAGTCCCCGGCAATCGGCTGGGTGCGGGGGCTCAAGCAGCGAGCGCGCAGCGCGAGCGATAGTCCCGCAAAGGGCTGGTAGCCTCGTAGGCCTATGGCGCACAAGAAGGGCGGCGGCTCGTCCAAGAACGGGCGCGACTCCGAGTCCAAGCGGCTCGGCGTCAAGGCGTTCGGCGGTCAGCGGGTGACCGCCGGCTCCATCATCGTGCGCCAGCGCGGGACGCGGATCCATCCCGGCGAGGGCGTCTCCAAGGGCAGCGACGACACGCTGTTCGCCACGCGCGACGGCGTCGTCACATTCGGCACCTCGCGCGGCCGCAAGGTCGCGTCGATCGCCGGCTCGTAGCCCCGGCGCTACCCGGTCCGGCCTCTGGCCTCGTCGACGGTGCGCACCCACTCGTCGATCTCGACCCGTTTCTGGCGGTTCCCCATCCCCAGGTAGCCGACGTTCTGCCTTCGCGCCCGCCGCTTGGAGCCGCGGCCGAACGACAGCACGGTGGGGCGGTCGCGCTCGCCGATCACCGGCTCGAGCGGCGGGGGCTGCACGAAGTAGAAGGCCGTCTCGAGCGTCATCTCGCTCCCGCGGTGCACCACGACCATCACCGGCGAGCCGCGCAGCCGGCGGACACGGCGGATCGCATCGAGCGGTATCCGGAGCGCGCTCGCCGTCGAGGACCGGGGCTCGAACACCAACTGCCCCTCGTCGAGCGACAGCGTCCCCTGACGGTCCTTCTTCGGCTCGCGGATCAGGTCCACCGCCCACACGGTCGTCGGCTCCGGCATGTCACTCATCATCCCGCGTCGTCGCCGCGAACGGCCACCGGTCGCCTCGTCGTCCCTTCGGGGACAATCGTGTGATGGCGTTCACGGACGAGGTGACGGTGTTCGCGCGCGGCGGGAACGGCGGGCACGGCTCGGCGTCGTTGCACAGTGAGCCGTACAAGCCGCTCGGTGGTCCGGACGGCGGCGACGGCGGTCGCGGCGGCGACGTCGTGTTCGAGGTCTCGCCGCGGGTCCGCGACCTCGCGGCGCTGGCGGACCGTCCGCATCTCCGTGCGCGCCCGGGCGGGAACGGCGCGTCGAACCGCCAGACGGGCGCCGAGGGCGCCGACCTCGTCGTGGCGGTTCCGGAGGGGACCGTGGTGTACGACGACGAGGGGCTGCTCGCGGATCTCGTGGGCGAGGGCTCGCGTGCGGTGGTCGCGCGGGGCGGCCGCGGCGGTCGTGGGAACGCCGCGCTCGCCTCGTCCCGGAACCGCGTGCCGAAGGTCGCCGATGCGGGCGAACCGGGCGAGGACACACGCCTCCGAGTCGAGCTGCGCATCGTCGCCGACGTCGGTCTCGTTGGGCTGCCGAACGCCGGGAAGTCGACGTTGCTCTCGGTTCTGACCGCGGCGCGGCCAAAGATCGCCGACTACCCCTTCACGACGATCGACCCGAACCTCGGTGTGGTCGAGCGGGAAGAGCGCTTCGTCATCGCCGACATCCCCGGCCTGATTGAGGGCGCGTCCCAGGGCCGCGGCCTCGGTCACCGTTTCCTGCGGCACGTCGCGCGTTCCCGGGTGCTCGTCCTCGTGGTCGACCTGGCGGGCGCCGACCCCGCCGCCGATCTCCGAGTGCTCCGCGACGAGCTCGGCGCATACGACCGGACGCTGCTCGAGCGCGCCACGATCGTCGTGGGGACGAAGGGCGATCTGGTCGACGATCCGATCGAACGCGCGCGGTCACTCGGAACGGATGCGCTCGCCGTCTCGGCCGTCACCGGGTCCGGCCTCGACGAGCTGAAGGCACGGCTCGCCTCGCTCACCGCCGAGGCGGAGGCGTCGGCGGAGGATCGCCGCCCGTACATCGTTCTCCGGCCGGGACGCCCGCGGTTCGAGGTGCGCCGGGAGGGCGCGCGGTTCCGAGTCGTCGGCCGCGGCGTCGAGCGGTGGGTCGCCGAGACCGACCTCGACGACCCGCGGCAGGTCGAGCGGCTGCAGAAGCGGCTCGTGAAGGAGGGCGTCGAGCGGCAGCTGGCCGCGGCGGGGGCCCGGCGCGGCGACGAGGTGCTGATCGGCGGCTCGGCGTTCGAGTTCGTCCCTGCCGACGAGGAGGGCCGGTGAGCGACGGCTCGGCCAAGCAAGAGCTCTCCAAGCTCGAGGCCGTGACCTGGGGCGCGGTCGTCAAGGAGCTCGACCGGATCCCGCCGGACCGAGCCGAAACGCCGGGGGCCGGACCCGCCGGATGGACGGTGAAAGATGTCGTGTTCCATCTCGCGGCGTGGTGCGACGAGGCGGCCGGACAGCTCTCGGCGATCCGCGAGGGACGCTACGTCGGGCCGGACATCGATACGGACGCTCGGAACAAGGAGTGCCTGCGGGCGAGTCGGACGATCGACGCAAGCACCGCGCGTCTGCGGCTCGAGCGCGCCCGAGCGCGCATGCTCGCCGAGTGGTCGGCGTTGTCCGAGCCACCGACGCCCGCGATGGAATGGTTCGCCGAGTCCGGCGACGAGCACTACCGGGAGCACCTCCCGGAGCTTCGAGCGTTCGCCGACGCGATCGTCGATCCATCCCCGTCATCGACGAACCTGCGGGGTTCCGGGCACGCGCCGCAATAGGATTCGCGACATGGGACGCCGCGTCGGGGTCATGGGCGGGACGTTCGACCCGATCCACTACGGCCACCTCGTGACGGCCGAGGAGGCAGTTATGCAGTTCGGGTTGGAGGAGGTCGTGTTCGTCCCGACAGGTCTTCCGTGGATGAAGGCCGATCGCGCGGTCTCGCCGCCCGAGGACCGATACCTCATGACGGTCGTGGCGACGGCCAGCAACCCGCGGTTCTCCGTCTCCCGCGCCGAGATCGATCGCGCGGGTCCCACCTACACGGTGGACACCCTGCGGCAGTTCGCGGACGAGCATCCCGACGCGGAGCTGTACTTCATCACCGGAGCCGACGCGATGCTCGAGATCTTCGACTGGAAAGACCCGGAAGACGTCCTGGGGCTGGCGCACCTCATCGCCGCGACCCGCCCCGGCTACGACCTGCGACGGTTCGAGGCGGCGGCCCCCACGCACCACCCCAAGGTCAGCACGATGGACATCCCCGCGCTGGCGATCTCGTCGTCCGACATCCGCGCGCGCGTGCGCGAGGGTCGCGCGATCCGGTACCTGCTCCCCGAGGGTGTGAAGAGCTACATCGAGAAGCAGGGTCTCTATCGGTGAGGCCGTCCGGCCGATGAGGAGTTCTCTCCGAACCGTGATCGCACTGGTCGCGCTCGCCGGCGCGGCGACTGGCCTCGCGTGGCAGGTCCAACGTGACCACACCGACGCGTCGGTTCTTCCGGTCGCCCGTTCGTCGGCCCTCGTCGTCGTCCGGCTTCCGACCGGCCCACTGGTTGCGGTGATCGCGGCCGGCGGCGACGCGCCGGGTGCCGTCGTCACGATCCCGCCCTCGACGCCATTGACGATCCCGGGCCAGGGCCAGGCGACGGTCGCCGACGCCGCGGCGTTGCCGGGGCCGCCCGCCGCGGCCGCGATCTCGAACCTGCTCGGCGTGTGGATCCCGCACTACGCGATCACCGACGGGACGAAGCTCGCCGCGCGGATCGACCGCGAGGGCGGCCTCATGTTGTTCGAGGAGCGGCTGAGCGGGCGCGGCGTCCTGTCGGCGCTCGGCGGTACAGCACGGCTCACGACATGGCGTGAGGTGCTCCGCGCACTGCTGTGGGACGCCGATCCGTGGCGCGCAGGCGACTTCACCGAGGCCGACGACCCGGCGCTTGTCGCGCGCGTCGTGACGGCGGTGGGTCGCGTCGAGGTCACGGCGCTCCCGACGTCCCGCGTGCCGGGCGGCGCGTTGCAGATCGACGACGCGAAAGCCGCATCGATGCTCCGTCCGTTCGGCAGGCGTGCCGCCACGCCCGTGCCCGTCGTCGTCCTCAACGGCAGCGGCGTCCCGGGGCTCGGCCAGGACGCCGCCGCCCGGCTGATCCCGGCCGGGTTCCGCATCGTCGAGTCGGACAACGCGTCGAGCTTCGGCCATCCGACGACGCTCGTCGTGGCGAACACCGTCGACGAGCAGCAGCTCGCCGGGCGTGCGCAGGCGGCCCTCGGGGTGGGTAGGGTGTCGGTGGCCGGGGCCCCCTCCGGACTCTCGGCGGTCACGATCGTGCTTGGAAAGGACTTTCCACCGGCGTGAGGAGGTCGGTTTCGCGGGTGATGCCTCGGTGATGAACGACAGCCGAGCGACGGCCGTCGCGGCGGCGCAGGCGGCGGCGGCCAAGCAGGCGAGCGACATCGTGATCCTCGACGTCCGCGAGCTGATCGTGATCACCGATTACTTCGTGATCGCCTCGGGTTCCAGCGACCGCCAGGTCCGCACGATGGTCGAGGAGATCGAGAAGGGCGTTCGCGAACGTCTGGGCGTCAAGCCCGTCCGACGCGAGGGTGAGGACGGGTGGCAGTGGGTGCTCCTCGACTACGTGGACGTCGTCGTCCACGTCTTCAGTGAGGAGCAGCGCGAGTACTACGACCTCGAGCGCCTGTGGCGCGATGCCCCGAGAGTGGAGTGGGAAGAATCGGACGCCGTTTCGTCGGGCTGAGTAGACTGACTCGGCTTCCGGGCCCATAGCTCAGCTGGTAGAGCGTCTGGCTGGCAGCCAGAAGGTCAGGGGTTCGAATCCCCTTGGGTCCAC
>DATAEU010000010.1:0-41256 GCA_036257835.1 Actinomycetota bacterium
GGTTTCGCATCGAACCCCAAGTACGACACCGCGATCAGCCGGAGGTCGGAGAGCGGCACCGGACAGCCGGGCTTCCAAGTGGTCCCGCGCATCTCGGCCTCCAGCGCGGCGGGGAGCGGCGTCACGCGCCCCACGAACGTCTCGTGGCGGTCGCCCGCCGCCGTCTCGAGCCCGACCGCCGCGGCGATGCCGCCGTCGTCGATCGACGCGGACGCCGTCGCCGGCAATAGCACGCCGACGCACAGCGCCAGCACGGCGATCGATCGGACGTTCATCGGCGGGCGCCTCCTCGTCGGTGGCGTGCCAAGTGTCGCACGCCGGCTCGGCACCGAGGAGCGCCCACGGACTCCGAGAAATGCCGTGACGCTAATTAGCTTTGCGTAGTATGGTCGGAGCGTGCCGACCGACGCCGCCTCCACGCTCGATGCCGTCGAGCTCGCCTCCCGTCTGCGCCTGGGCGTCACTCGCCTGGCCCGCAAGCTCCGACAGGAATCCGCTCCCGGCCTCACGCCCTCCCTGCTATCCGCTCTCGCCGTCGTCGAACGCGGCGGCCGGCTGACCGTCGGGGAGCTATGCGCGGCCGAGCAGGTCCAGCCGCCTACCATGACGAGGTTCGTGGCGTCGCTGGTCGAGGCCGGGCTGGTGAAGCGCGAGCCGGACCTCACCGACCGGCGGGTCGCGTGGTTGAGCGTGACCTCCGAGGGCGCCAAGCTCCTCGGCCGGGCCCGGCGCCGGAAGGAAGCCTTCCTAGTGCGACGCCTGCGCCACCTCGATCCCGAAGAGCTCGCCGTGCTCGAACGGGCGACCCCGATCCTCGAGCGCCTCGTCGGAGGCAGCTCGTGACCAAGGTCGGTCTCGCCGTTCACCGCACGTTCCACGCCGTCTCGCACTCGCGGAACTTCCGCCTCTTCTTCATCGGGCAGGCCGTATCGGTCACCGGCACGTGGATGCAGTCGGTCGCGTCCGCGTGGTTGGTCCTGCAGCTGTCGCCGACGCACACCGGCCTCGCGCTCGGGATCCAGGCGACCCTGAACTTCGGCCCGATGCTGGTCCTCGGCGCCTACGGCGGCCTCCTCGCCGACCGACGCGACAAGCGGTCGATCCTGATCGCCACGCAGACGGCCTTCGCGATCCTCGCGTTGGCGTTGTGGGCGCTGGTCGCCACGAACGTCGTGGAGCTGTGGATGGTGTACGCCCTCTCGCTGCTCCAGGGGATCGTGACCGCGGCCGATATGCCGGCACGCCAGAGCTTCTACGCCGAGATGGTCGGCGACGCCGAGCTGACCAACGCGATCAGCCTGAACTCCGCGGTCATGACGGGTACGAGGATCATCGGGCCGGCGCTGGCCGCGATCCTGATCGCCTGGATCGGTCTCGCCTGGTGCTTCCTGATCAACGGCATCTCCTACATCGCGGTCATCGGCGGCCTGCTGCTGATGCGCGCCGCCGACCTCCATCGCTCGCGCGCCGCGCGACGCAAGGGGCAGCTCCGCGAGGGCCTGTCGTACGTCTGGCACACGCCCGAGCTCCGCGACCCGCTCATCTGGATGTCGTTCGTCTTCGCGTTCTCGTTCAACTTCTCGATCCTGTTCCCGCTGATGGCGAAGGTCGTCTTCCGCGGCGACGCCGGCACCTTCGGTGTGCTGCTGTCGATGCTCGGGGTCGGCTCGTTGATCGGCGCACTGCTCATGGCCCGTCAGAAGGATCCGAACCCACGCCGGCTCGCCTTGGCGTCGGCCGCGTTCGGCATCGCCACGCTCCTCGTGGCCTACGCGCCGACGCTCACGGCCGAACTGCTCCTGCTGGTTCCGATGGGCTTCGCCTCGATGATCTTCATGATCACCGGCAACTCGACACTGCAACTCACATCGCGGCCCGACATGCGCGGCCGGGTCATGGCGTTGTACGGCATCGTGTTCCTCGGCAGCACGCCGATCGGCGGGCCGATCGCGGGGTGGCTGTCTGAGCACCTCGGCGCGCGGGCGACGCTCGCACTCGGCGGCCTCGTCGCGATCGCCGTCGGCGCCGTGGGGCTGTTGATCCGGTCGGTTCGGTCTCGCAGCGCTCGTTCCGCGCGTCCGTCGTGGCGGCGGCCGGACGTCGTGGCCCGCCCCGCGAGCGCCGGGGCCGTCACGCCCCGGCTATCGACGGACGACGCCGTCGCCCGGTGATGCGAGCGGTCACGACAGCTCGCGCTCGAGCCGCCAGTCGCGCTCGTCGTCGGCCTTCGAGATCTCGATCGTGGTCCCGTCCTCGAGCCCCAGCCGGAAGCGCGCGGCGCGCCGGCCGTTCCGCTCCTCGATCCACGAGCTCTCGACCTCGACGCGTTCCTCGACGCCGCCCCACACGACGGCGAGCGGCCACTCGTCGCCCTTGCTCCCGGCGTAGAACCGGACCCGCAGCTCGGGGGCCCGCCGGATCCACGCGGGCAGGACGGGCGCGTAGAGCACGAAGACCGCGCCGATCAACGCCACGGATCCGGCCGCACCGAGGTGCGGCAGCAGTGGGACCGCGAGGAACGCGGCCGCGACGCGCGAGAGGTTGTAGAGCACGTCGTAAACCGCGAACACGCGGCCGCGATAGCCGTCCGGGATCGACTCCTGGACGAGCGTGTCGATCGGGACCTTCTTCCACGCGAACGTCACGCCGATGCCGAAGCTGGCGAGCAGCACGGACCAGCCGGTGATCCGCGTGGACACGGCGATCAGGACGGCGCCGCCGATCAGGAACGCGCCCGCGACGATCCCTTCCTTCGTGAACCGCCGTTCGAGCTCGCCGACGGTGAGGATCCCGACGAGGACGCCCACGCCGCCGGCGCCGATCAGGTTGGAGAACGAGCCGACGCCCTCTCCGAACCGCTCGCGGAAGACGACGAGCGAGAGCACCAGCACGATGCCCTGTCCCATCTGGTCGAGCGTGATCGAGGAGATCGGCCCGATCGCCCGCGGCGTGCCGAGCAGCCGGCGGAGGCCGTCGGCGAACTCCTTGACCACACGGCGCACCTGGTCGCGGACCGCGGCTTCCGGTAGCTGGTGCGGGAGCAGCGGTGAGCTCAACCGGGCGCCGATCGCCGAGGCGATGAGCCACATCACGCCCGCGGCGAGAACAACCGGCACCTTCCCGGCGAGGTCGGCGACCCATCCGCCGACGAACACGCCCGCGAGGAGCGCCACCGTCCCGCCGACCGTCGCCATCGAGTTCGCCATCAGCAGGTCCTCGGTGGGCACGAGCCGCGGGACGACGGCGACCGCCGTCGCGAGGTAGAACCGGTTGACCGACAGCACCCACAGCGCCCCGGCGTAGAACGGGACCGGCGTGTGCGACGGGTTGAACAGCACCAGCCAGACGAGCGCGGCCCGGAGCCACGGCGCGACGACCAGGATCCGACGCCGCGACCATCGATCGATGAACACCCCGGTGAACGGCCCAACGATGGAGAACGGCAGTGAGACCACGAGCGTCGCGATCGCGAACCCCATCGCGGTGTTCGCCCGCTCCGGCGAGAAGACCACGGACGCGACGAGCGCGGCCTGGAACAGCCCGTCCGCGGACTGGCTGACCAGCCGGATCGCGAACAGGCGACGGAAGTCGCGGCTGCGCAGCGCCTCGCGAGCGCGGGCGGCGGTCCCTTGCATGGGGAGGAGACTACGGCCCGGCCATCGGTCGGTCGTCGCTCTCCCGCAAGCCTTTCGTCCGGACGAGCGTTTGTTGGCGAACGGCGTCGGGTAGGTGCCGCCGGAGAGGTCCCGGACTGGAGCCTCCGGAGGTTCCCGTGGGCAAGATCGCGTCCGAGCTGCTGGTCGAACGTCTCATCGACTGGGGGGTCGACACCGTCTTCGGTCTTCCCGGCGATGGCATCAACGGGATCATGGAGGGCTTCCGCCGCCATCAGGACCGGATCCGCTTCGTCCTCGTCCATCACGAGGAGGCCGCGGCCTTCATGGCGACGGGCTACGCGAAGAGCACCGGCCGCCTCGGCGTGTGCCTTGCGACGTCGGGTCCGGGCGGACTCCACCTGATCAACGGGTTGTACGACGCGAAGCTCGATCACGCGCCTGTGCTGGCGATCACCGGCATGCAGGCGACCTCGCAGCTCGGCACCTTCTTCCAGCAGGAGGTCCATCTCGACCGTGTGTTCATGGACCTCGCGGACTACAACGCCGTGATCGGGATCCCGCCGTCGATCCCGACGATCGTCGACATCGCCGTCCGGACGTCGATCTCGCGCCGGACGGTGTCGCACATCACGTTCCCCGTCGACATCCAGGAGTCCGATCCCGGCCTCTCACCGTGGGAGGCAGGACTCGGCACCGCCCGAACGCCGGAGACCGCCCCGATGTACAACGAACCCATCGTCGTGCCGCACGACGACGACCTTCGGCATGCGGCCGACGTCCTCAACGACGGTTCGAAGGTCGTCATGCTCGTCGGCGCCGGCGCAGTGCATGCCCGGGACGAGGTCCTCGCCGTCGGCGAGGCGCTCGCGTCGCCGATCGTGAAGTCGCTCTCCGGCAAGGCCGCGATCCCCGACGACCATCCGCTCGCGACAGGCGGGCTCGGGCTGCTCGGGACGAGGCCGTCGGTCGAGGCGATCGAGGACTGCGACACGCTGCTTATGGTCGGGACGAACTTCCCGTACACCTCCTACCTGCCGGAGAAGGCTCGCGTCGTCCAGATAGAGCTCGAGGCGATGCGGGTCGGTAACCGCTGTCCGGTCGAGGTGCCGCTCCTCGGCGACAGCAAGGAGACGCTCGAGGCGCTCCTGCCGATGCTCGAGCGCAAGACCGACCGCGATTTCCTCGACGAGGCGCAGAGGGGCATGGCGGAATGGCGCCAGGATCTCGCGGCGCTCGAGACTCCGGACCGCGAGCCGATCCAGCCGCAGTACCTCGCGCGACTGCTCGACCGGTACGCGTCCGACGACGCGATCCTGTCGTCCGATTCCGGGACGATCGCGACGTGGGCGGCGCGGCACTTCGACATCCGCGCGGGCCGCGGCTTCATGCTCTCGGGGAACCTCGCGACGATGGCGCCGGGGCTGCCGTACACGATCGCCGCGCAGATCGCCTTTCCCGCGCGCCAGTGCGTCGCGTTCGTCGGCGACGGCGGCTTCGCGATGCTGATGGCCGAGTTCCTCACCGCCGCCCGCTACCTCCTCCCGATCAAGGTCTTCGTCGTGAACAACGGCGAGCTCGGTCAGATCCTCTGGGAGCAGATGGTGCTCGGGTACCCGGAGTTCGGCGTCCGTTTCCAGAAGCGCGCCCACTTCGCGCCCTGGGCGGAGGCGTGCGGCGCGTACGGGCGCATGGTCGACCATCCCGGCGACCTCGAGGGTGCCGTCAAGGAGACCCTGGCGCAACCCGGCCCTGCGCTGCTGGACGTCCACGTGAACCCGGACGAGCCACCGATGCCGCCGAAGGTCCGCTACGAGCAGGCCAAGGGCTTCGTCGAGGCGTTCCTCAAGGGACAGCCGCGACGGGTCTCGATCGCGTCGACGGTCTTCCGCGACAAGCTCGACCAGCTCAAGAGCTGATTGCGATGGCGTCGTTGGCGGACGTGCTCGAACGGTCGGCCGAGCGAACCCTCGACACCGTCGACGACAACGTCGTGCACGGCATCGACCGGTTCGTGAAGAACGTCCAGCACGGGCGGTTCGAGCAGGCGCTCTCGGCCCTCACCGCCGGTGCCGCGCTCGTGAACGGCGTCGAGATCTGGTTCGAGCACGACCGCGCCAGCTTCGGCGATCCGTGGATGTGGGCGCCGGTCGTGCTCACGCCCGTCGCGATCGCAGGCGCCGTCGCCGGCGTCGTGAACCCTCGGGCCGCGAAGACGTTCCTGCCGCTTGCCTCCGCGGCCGTCGTCGCGAACGGGTTGCAGGGGTTCTACCTGCACGTGCGCGGCATCGCCCGCAAGCCGGGCGGCTGGCGGATGCTCCGGTACAACGTCGAGATGGGCCCGCCGCTGTTCGCGCCCCTCCTCATGACGATGGTCGGCGGGATGGGGCTGCTCGCGTCGGTGCTCCGCCGCTCGTAGCGATGGCGACCGGCATCACGCCCGGAGGTGAGGGGCGGTTCGAGGGATTCGACGTCCTTAGCCAAGCGCACACGTGGGACGACGCCACGAAGGGTGTCGTCCTGCACCGCCTCGCCCCGCCGCCCCACCTGCGGTTCTTCACGACGATCGAGGAGGCGGACTGCCGCGTGCTGCTCAACCTGCTGCTTGGCCAGCACGAGGAGCCGCGGGTGCCGGTGATCGAGGAGATCGACCGGCGCCTCGTCGAGGCCGAGAGCGATGGGTGGCACCACGTCGAGATGCCGCCGGATGCGGCCGCGTGGCGGGAGTCGCTCGCGACGCTGCGCCGCTCGTGCGAGGCCGACCATGGGGCGCCGTTCCACGACCTCGATCGGACGTCGCAGACCGGGGTGCTCGAAAGCGTGCGCACGGGGCAGCGCTTTGGCGACCTGCCGGCCGAATGGGTCTGGAACCTGTGGATGCGGTACGCGCTGGCGGCGTTCTACATGCACCCGTGGGCGTGGAATGAGATCGGGTTCGGGGGACCCGCGTATCCGCGCGGCTACAAGAACCTCGGGATCGATCGGCTCGAGCCGTGGGAGAAGCCCGACGGCGATCCGCGGAACCCGATCCCGTGGGCCGAGCGCATCGAGCGCGCCCGAAGGCGATGAGCAGGATCGGGTGGCTCCGTGACGTTCGGCGGCGCAACGGGTCCGCGTGGCTTCTCCCGCACCAGGACAGCGGCGAGATCTTCCCGAACGAGCTCCGCGACGGCATGCGCCGGTACGACGACGACGAGGAGGTGGACATCGTCGTCGTCGGATGCGGCGCGGGCGGCGGCGTGCTGACGCAGCGGCTCGCGCGTGCCGGGTGGCGCGTCGTGTGTCTGGAGGCCGGACCGTTCTGGGACCCGAAGCACGACTGGGTGAGCGACGAGGCCGGATCGCGTCACCTCTACTGGACGGAGCCGCGCGTGATCTCCGGCGACGACCCGGTGCCGCTCGGCGCAAACAACTCGGGGCGCGGCGTCGGCGGGTCGATGGTTCACTTCGCCGGGTACGTGCCGAGATTCCACCCGTCGGACTTCCGGACGTACTCGAACGACGGGGTCGGCGCGGACTGGCCGGTCTCCTACGGGCAGCTCAAGCCGTACTACGAGGATCTCGAGGAGGAGCTGCCGGTCGCGGGCCAGGACTGGCCCTGGGGCGACCCGCACACGTATCCGCACTCGCCGCACCCGGTGAGCGGGCAGGGCGACATCTTCCTGCGCGGGTGCGAGCGGACGGGGATCCGCGCGCTGGTCGGGCCGGTCGCGATCGCGAACGGCGTGATGGGCAATCGCCCGCACTGCATCTACCGCGGGTTTTGCCTGCAGGGCTGCAAGGTCAACGCGAAGGGGTCGCCGCTCATCACGCACGTGCCGGACGCGCTCGTCCACGGCGCCGAGATCCGAGCGGACTCGACCGCCACGCGCGTCGAGATCGGTCGTGACGGCGCGGCGACCGGCGTCGTGTACGAGCGCCTCGGCGTCGAGCGATTGCAGCGCGCCTCGATCGTCGCGGTCGCCGGCTACGCGATCGAGACACCGCGGTTGCTGCTCAACTCGGCGTCGAGCCGGTTCAAGGACGGGCTCGGCAACGACTTCGATCAGGTGGGGCGGTACGTCATGGTCCAGGGCGCCGCGCAGACGGCCGCTCGGTTCTCCGAAGAGGTCCGGATGTACAAGGCGCCGCCACCCGAGGTCTCGACCGAGCAGTTCTACGAGACGGACCCGTCGAAGGACTACCGGCGCGGGTTCTCGGTCCAGACCGTCTCGCCGCTGCCGATCGGCTGGGCCGAGCACGTCGCGGCCGAAGGTCACTGGGGCGCGCCGCTTCGCGAATACATGCGCGACTACGTGCACTGGTCAGTGCTCGGCGTCCTGTGCGAGTTCCTCCCGCGCGCCGAGAACCGAGTCACGCTGGCCGAGGAGGTCGATCGCCGCGGCATGCCGGTCGCGCACTTCGCGTACTCGCAGGGCGACAACGACCGGGCGATGATGAAGGCGTCGGTCCGGGTGATGACCGGAATCCTCGAGGCGGCCGGCGCGCAGGACACCGTCACGATCGAGCGGTACGCGCACCTCGTCGGCGGATGCCGCATGGCTGTTCGCCGCGAGGACGGCGTCGTCGACTCGAACCTCAAGATGTTCGGCGTCCCGAACGTGTACGTCGTCGACGGCAGCGTGCTGCCGACGCAGGGCGCGGCGAACCCGGCGCTCACGATCATGGCGCTCGCGGCTCGGTGCGCCGACCACCTGAGCCGCGGCGCGGACAACTGAAGGAGGAGCCATGCGATCGGTCGGGCGAAGCACATGGGTGATCGCCGAGGGCTACATCCCGGACGGGAGCACCGGGCCGGAGCCGGAGATGCTCTCGCACGAGACGGCCTGCATGCTGAACACCGGCGACGAGGACGCGCACGTCCGCATCACCGTCTTCTTCAAGGACCGAGGGCCGGCCGGGCCGTACGAGGTGGTCGTCCCTGCCCGCCGGACGTTGCACCAACGGTTCAACGAGCTGAGCGACCCCGAGCCGATCCCGCGCGACACCGACTACGCGTCGCTGATCGAGAGCGACGTCCCGATCGTCGTCCAGCACACGCGCCTGGACTCGCGGCAGGCGGAGAACGCCCTGATGACGACCGTGGCGTTCGCGGCGTGATCGCGATGGATGCGACGATTGATTCGCTCGAGGTCCGCGTCTTCACGATCCCGACGGACCAGCCGGAGGCCGACGGCACCATCGCATGGGACTCGACGACGGTCGTCGTCGTGACCGTTCAGGGCGGGGGGGAGACGGGGGTCGGGTTCACGTACGGCCCGAGCGGCTGCGCCGCGCTGATCCGCGACGTGCTCCGGACGGACGTCCTCGGCCGCGATGCGCTCGACGTGCCAGGCGCGTGGGGCGCGATGGTGGGCTCGATCCGCAACCTCGGGCGGCCGGGTGTCGCGTCGACGGCGATCTCGGCCGTCGACACCGCGCTCTGGGACCTGAAGGCCAAGGTGCTCGGGGTGTCGGTCGCGCGGCTGCTCGGGATGGTGCGGAACGCGGCGCCGCTCTACGGGAGCGGCGGGTTCACGACGTACTCGGACGGGCGGCTCCGCGAGCAGTTCGCGCACTGGGTGCACGAGCTCGGCATCCCGCGGGTGAAGATGAAGATCGGGCAGGACTGGGGGACGAACGAGGCGCGCGATCTCGAACGCGTGCATGTCGCTCGGGAGACGATCGGGCCGGATGCGCAGCTCTTCGTCGACGCGAACGGCGCGTACACGCGCAAGCAGGCCGTCCGGATGGCCCGCGCGATGGCGACGGACGACGTGTCATACCTCGAGGAGCCCGTCTCGTCGGACGACCTGCAGGGGCTGCATCTGATCCGGAACATGATCGATATGGACGTGGCCGCCGGCGAGTACGGGTACGCCCTCGCCTACTTCGCAGACATGTGCGCGGCCGAGGCCGTGGACATCCTGCAGGCCGATGTCTCGCGGTGCGGCGGGATCACGGAGTGGATTCGCGTGGCCGCCGTCGCGGCGTCGCACGGCCTCCGCGTCTCGGCGCACACCGCGCAGTCGCTGACGGCGCACGTCGCCTGCGCCGTGCCGAACCTGGCGCACCTCGAGTACTTCCACGACCACGCCCGCTGCGATCGCATCCTGTTCGACGGCGTGCTCGATCCTGTCGGTGGCGTCCTGCGGCCGGACCTCGACCGCCCGGGGTTCGGGCTCGAGCTCAAGCTGGCGGACGCCGAGCGCTACGCCGCCTAGGCCTCGGCCACGCCAGGATCTCGATCCGGTTGCCGAACGGATCGGACGGCTCCTCGACGCCGAGATGCACCTCGAACCCGTCGCCACCGAACCAGCACTCCCCGCGCCGTTCGAGCTCGGGCGGCTTCGGGATCCGCGCCATCCCGAGGATGCCCGCGTAGAACGCGTCGGCAACGTCCTCCGCGCCGGCCGGCATCGCGAGCTGGACGTGATGGATCGCCCTGACGAGCTGTCGCTCCACTAGGCCGGGGTTTGATCGGGCAATCCGGGCGCGTCCAGGTCCCACACGAGGGCCGCGAGCTCGGCAAGCGTCTGCACCTCAGCGGGGATCCGGGACGCGAACGGCGCCACCATGTCGAAGTCGTGGGCGAGCGTGAACGCCATCATCCGGCGCGGCCAGTCCCGCCCGATCGACGGCCAACCGTATGCATCGAGGATCGTTCGAAGCAGCGCCTTGTCGGCGCCGAACGCCTTCACGTGGATCGCCACGAGGTCGTAACACCGGTCGCCCTCGTAGGCGTCGTTGAAGTCGACGATGCCGGTCGGCCGGAGCGACCCCGACTCGCCCTCGACGAACACATTGCCGCCGTGCAGATCGCCGTGGATGAACACCGGGGCCTCGCGATCGGGATCGATCAGATCCTCCGCCTTCCACACGTAGTCACGGACCTGCGGGAGGAGGGGCTCGGGGAGGGAGCGCCACGTCTCGTGGTCGCGATGGCATCTCGACATGCGCGTCGAGATGAGGTCCTCGTAGATCGCGTGCGAGATGTACTCCCCGTCCTCGACAGGCGTCTCGTGCAGCAAGCGCAGCGTCGACCCGACGAACGGCGCCACCGTCGCCAGGTCGTCGTCCGTCGCGGCGCCGTCCAGCTCGCGCAGCGCCCGTCCGCCCATCGCGGACATGACGAGATACGGCCAGCGCCAGCCGTCCGAATCCGGATACAGCGCGCCGTCGGCGAGCAGCCGCGGGATCGGCACGCCTCGGTCGCCGAGGATCCGGTACGCCTCGCGCTCGGTCTGGAAGCAGTCCTCGCCGAACCAGTCCTCGTAATGCAGCTTCACGAACCGGTCGTCCCCGACGCGCGCCGCCACGTGTGTGGTCGGGAAGTACGTTCGGACGTCGCCGGCGTCGTCGATGCCGGCCGAGCGCAGCGCCGCTCGCGCGTAGGGCTCCCAGAAGGACGGATCGCGCAGCGACGACTCGTAGGCGGCGTCGCTCTCGAACGCTGGTGGCGTCGGCAGGTTCACGCGGGAAGCCTACGTGACGGTGGGCGCCGGCCGGGAGACCGCCGCGCTCCCCGTATCATCGCGCGATGAGCGCCGAGACGGAGCCGCCGAGGCCCGTCACGGAGGGCGCCGGGCGCCTCGAGGCGTTCAGCGACGCCGTGATGGCGGTCATCATCACGATCCTCGCGCTCGGGCTTCGTCCGCCGAAGCACGCGACGTGGTCCGCGGTCGCGGACCAGGGCGACAGCCTTCTGATCTACGTCCTCGCGTTCGGGTTCATCGCGATCTACTGGAACAACCATCACCACATGCTCCGCGCGAGCAGACGCATCAGCGGCGCGGTCATGTGGGCGAACATGCTGCTGCTGTTCTGCCTGTCGCTCGCCCCGGTCGTCACGGAATGGATCCGGAACTTCCCGACCGAATCGTTGCCCGTCGCGTCGTTCGGCGTCGTCTCGCTGGCCGCGGCGATGTCGTATACCCTGCTCGAGCTCGCCCTGCTGCGCGCGAACGATCGGGACTCGCTGCTCGGTCGTGCCCTTTCCAGCCGAACGAAGGGCTACACCTCGCTCGCGATGTACGCGGCGGCGGTCGCGCTCGCCGCCGTCAGCGTCTGGATCGCGTACGGACTTTATGCCGCCGTCGCGGTGATCTGGTTGATCCCCGACCGTCGGTTCACCCGCGTCGAGGCCCGCTGATCGAGCTTTCGGTATCCCTATGCGCGCGTGGTGTCGAAGAACGCCGTCCAGTCCGCAGCCTTGCTCGCGCCGTTGCCGAGGATGAACTCCTCGACCATCTCGCGAGCGGCGTCGTCGTGGAACTGCACCGGCGGCGACTTCATGAAGTAAGCGCTGGGGCCGATCAGCGGTCCGGCCACGCCGCGGTCGAGTGCCACCTTGGCGCATCGGATTGCGTCGATGACGATGCCGGCCGAGTTCGGCGAGTCCCACACCTCGAGCTTGAGCTCCACGTTGAGCGGGACGTCCCCGAAGGCCTGTCCCTCGAGCCGGATCTGCGCCCACTTGCGGTCCTCGAGCCACGGCACGTGGTCCGACGGCCCGATGTGGATCTTGTCCTTCTCGAGTGGCTTCTGGAGCTGGCTCTGCACCGACTGCGTCTTCGACTGCTTCTTCGAGATGAGACGCTCGCGCTCGAGCATGTTCATGAAGTCCATGTTGCCGCCGAAGTTGAGCTGGTACGTCCGGTTCAGCTTCACGCCGCGGTCCTCGAACAGGCGGGTCAGCACCCGGTGCACGATCGTCGCGCCGACCTGGCTCTTGATGTCGTCGCCCACGATCGGCACGCCGGCGTCGACGAACTTCCGCGCCCAGGTCTGGTCGGACGCGATGAACACGGGCAGGCAGTTGACGAACCCGACCGTCGCATCGAGCGCCGCCTGCGCGTGGTGCTTGGCGGCCTGCTCGCTGCCCACGGGGAGGTACGAGACCAGCACGTCGACCTCGGCCTCGCGAAGCGCTTTGGCGACGTCGACCGGCGCGGCGTCCGACTCCTCGATGACCTCGCGGTAGTACCGGCCGAGGCCGTCGAGCGTCGGGCCGCGCTGCACCGTGACCCCGGTCGGCGGGACGTCGGCGAACCGGATCGTGTTGTTGGGCTCGGACACGATGGCCTCGGCCACGTCCTTGCCGACCTTCTTGGCATCGACGTCGAAGGCCGCGACGACCTCGACGTCTGCGACGTGGTACGGGCCGAGCCGGGTGTGCATCAGGCCCGGCACGCGCTCGTCGTCGGCCGCGTCCTTGTAGTACTCGAGCCCCTGGACGAGCGACGAGGCGCAGTTGCCCACGCCGACGATCGCGATCCGAACCTTGCTCATGTCGTCCGCTCCTTTCGGCGAAGCGTGCGCGCGGCGCGCCGGCTCGTTCCGCGCGTGATCTCTCGTGCGGTGGCAGCCTGACGGCGCTCGGCGACGATCAGCCCTTCGAGCCACGCGATGTCCGACTCGGTGGCCTCGAGCCCGTGCTCCATCAGGGCCAGCGAGTAGGTGTCGTTGCCCTGGCGCGCGCCGGCGAGCGAAGCGCGGATCGCGGAGCGGCGCTCCTCGAGGTACGCGCGCCGGCGCTCGAGCACGCGGATCCGGGTCTCGGGCGCGAGGTACTTGAAGAACGCCAGGCGGACCCGGAACGGGTTCTCCTCGGAGGCCGACTCGCCACCGGCCTCCTCGAGCAGCTCGAGGAACATTGCCTCCCCGCGCTGGGTGATCCGGTACACGTTCTTCCGCCGGCCGACCTCCTGGTCGTCGAAGACCCGCTCGACCGCGCCCTGCTGCTCGAGACGACGGATCGACGGGTAGAGGGACCCGTAGGAAACCCGCCAGAAGCCGCCGAGCGCGTCGGTGAGTCGCTTGGACAGCTGGTATCCGTGCATCGACCGCTCCTTGAGCAGTCCGAGGATCGCGAGCTCCAGCATTCCCCAAGCCTTCCGGTGCAGGGGTCCCGGGCAGCCGCCGGGACACGGCGCCCGATCGCTATATCGGCGCCATATATCGTCTCGATATATCTACCCGCTAGCTCACGTCTCGTCAAACTCACCCGGGAACGGTCGAGCGACCGAGCCTCGGGTAGCCGGTGGCCGGTTCCCGCGTCCTCTTGGCCAAATGGCCCGGAAACAGGGGTACGATTCACAGCAGAGATGCAGACGTAGTACGTTTGGCCGACGACACCGTCTGGGGTGGCGGATATCCTTTGGCGGAACTGGAGGGCCCGAACGATGAAGCGGATCGGCATCTCGATCGCCGGAACGGCACTGCTGGTGTTGTTGTTGGCGGGGCCCGCCACCGCCGACTACCCGCCGTCCTCGCCACCTGGGCACACGACGCCGCCTGCGACCCTTGGGACGCAGACGCCCGTCATCCCGACGACCACGGCGCCGACGGTCGAGGGATCGAAGACCCATTCGGCCGCGGCCTCTGAGAACGTCCTCGGCGAGACCGTCACGAAGTCGCCCGGTGTGGGTGGGACGGCGTTCACGGGATCCGATCTCGTCGGCCCGCTCGGGGTCGGCGCCGCCCTTCTCGTCGTCGGTCTGGCGCTGTTGTACCTCGGCCGCCGTCGCGCGGCGGCGAACGATCGTTAACGGCAAAGCCTAGGAAACCCGAGGCGTGCCGGTCCCGCGAACCTCCGGGCGGGAGCGACGACGGACCTCGTTATCGGGGCGGCTGCTCCGGACCGCCGGATGGCTGCTGATCGCCTCGGCGGTGCTGACCGTCGCGGTCCTCGTGCTCATCGTTCCGGGGACGCTGCGACTCCGTGAGGGGCTTCTCGACGGCAGGCGTGCGATGGAGCAGGCGCGGTCGGCGCTGGTCTCCGGCGACGAGCGGCGGGCATCGGCGCTCTTCTCGGCCGCGCGGCGGGATTTCGACGAGGCGGTTGACGACAGCGGCGGCGGCCTGCTGGGCCTCATGGGCCACATCCCCGTGATCGGGGGCAACGTTCGGGTCGTCCGCTCGATCGCGGTGGCGGGCAGCACGACCGGCGAGGCCGGGGAAGCCGTGACGAACGCCATCGATGCGCTGCCCGGCGGGCTCGAGGCGCTCGCGGCGGTGCAGGGCCGTATCCCGCTCGAACGGTTCCCCGCCCTCGCCGGTGCCGTCGGGCGCGCGGCCGACCTCGTCGCCGCCGCCCTTTCCGAGGTGCGGTCGACCGCCGGGACGCTCGGCGTGCTGTCCGTGGTCGAAGACGCGCGATGGCAGGCCGAGACGTCCCTCCGTGACCTCGATGGCACGATCTCGGCGGCTGCGGCGATCCTCGAACGGCTCCCGGCGTTCCTTGGAGGCGACCGGGCACGGACGTATCTGTTCGGCGCCAGCAACCCGGCCGAGCTCCGGGGTACCGGCGGCCTGATCGGCGCGTACAGTCTGTTGCGGGCCGACGAGGGGCGCTTGTCATTCTCGTCGTTCCGCCCCGTGCAGAGTCTGCCCCTGCTCGACGCGAACGCCCTTCCGGCCCCGAACCCCGACTACCGACGGCTGTACGACCCGCAACGTACGGGCGACGGCTTCTGGCTCAACGCGAACATGACGCCCGACTTCCCATCCGCGGCCCAGGCCCTCGAGACGGCCTTCGCCGCGGCGACCGGGCGGCGGGTGGACGGCGTCGTCACGGCGGATCCCTTCGCGCTGCAGGCCCTGCTCGGCGCCGTCGGTTCCGTCCGCGTGCCGGGTCTCGGGGTCACCGTCACCGGGCGGAACGTCGTCCCGTTCCTAGCCAACCGGGCCTACGCCCGGATCGACGACTCGGCGAGGCGCAAGTTGGTGCTCGGGCAGGTCGCCGAGACGATCGTCGAACGATTCGTCGCTGCGGCTGGCGGGGGGCAAGGCGTCCGGACGATCGCCCAGGCTGCAGGCGACGGCCACGTTCTTCTCTATGCGAACGACCCGCGCATGGAGTCGGGCTTGATGGGGACGGCGGCCGGGGGAGCGTTCCGCATTCCGGGCGGTCGTACGGATCAGCTGTCGGTCGTCGTGAACAACGGGGCGGGCAACAAGGTCGACTACTACGTCGATCGCGACGTTCGGTACGACGTGAGGCTCGAACCGAACGGGAACGCGTCCGCCACGACCGGCGTCACGCTCGAGAACCACGCACCGACGCACGGGCCGCCTCCCTACGTCCTCGGTCCCGTGAACGGCGTGACGACGAAGGCCGGTCAGGACGTGGCGATCCTGAACGTGTACTGCGGCCGGTGTGCGCTGCACGAGGCATCCGTGAACGACGCGTCGATCTCGCCCGGTCAAGATCAGGAGCTCGGATCGAACTTCTTCCAGGACTACTTCATGATGGACCCCGGGAGCACGACACGGGCGGACTTCCGGTACCGGTCAACGGCGACCTGGAGCGGCGACGGAAGCGGCGGAACCTACACCCTCCGGTTCCTGAACCAGACGACGATCCGCCCGACGACGCTCGCGGTCACGATCCGCGTTCCGAGCGGCATGCACGTCACCGGCGCGAGCGACGGCGTCGTCGTCGATGGGTCGATCGCGTCCTGGACGGGCACGCCCGGCCGCATCCTGACGATCGACCTGTCCTTCGAGCCGTCGCTGCCGGAACGGCTATGGCGCGGCCTCGTCGACTGATGCGGCGACCGGGGCCGGCTCGGGCCGCCGGGCCGATGTCAGTGCGGACGACGGTACGCCGCGACGTTCTCGGGGACGTCGACTCCAGCGGGCAGGTCGGGAGCGTCCTCCGGAGCCCCGGCGAGCGTTCCAAGCGGCAGGACGCCGGCCCAGATCGGGAGCGCGACGTCGTCCTCATCGTCGCGCGGCGGCCCCGTGCGGATCTTCGCCGACGCCTCCTCCAGCGGGATGGCCAGGATCATCGTCTCGTGAAGCTCCTTTGCGTTCGGCATGCGCGCCTGCTCGGCGCGCCCGGCACAGACGTGGTCGACGAGCGCCGACTGCGCGCGCCATTTCTCGTCGGGATCCGTCACCTCGCGAGCGGTCCCATACACGATCGCCGAGCGGTAGTTCATCGAGTGGTGCGCCGCCGATCGTGCGAAGACGAGGCCGTCCAGCAGCGTCGCGACGAGGCAGACCTCCTGCCCGTTCCTGACGTCCCGCAGCGTCCGGCTTCCCGTCGACCCGTGGATGTACACGACGTCGCCGACACGAACGTGGATCGTCGGGATCGCGCGCGGGCCCTGCTCGTCGACGGTCGCGACGTGACAGTAGAGCGCCTCGTCGAGGATGGCCTCGACCGTGGCTCGGTCGTACGCGCCGCGCTCGGACTTGCGGCGGACCCGGGTGCGTTCGGTCGGCGCGAAGGCGTCGCTGCTCATGGCGTCGATGGTACCGGCCGTCCGGGTCGCGCGGTCGCCCCGACGTTACTCGCGCTCGCGGCTCGGGCCGCCCTCGCCCCGCAGGAACCGTTCGATCTCGGAGGCGAGCTCGTCGCCGGACGGCAGGCGCTGCTCCTCTCCCGTCATCCGCTCGAGCCGGGCGACGTAGGCGCGCGAGTCGTCGTCCGCCGCGACCGCCGCGTCGAGCCGCTCGCGCTGGCCGAGCGCGTCCTCGGTCAGTGAGGCGGTCGGGACATCGACGCCCAGGTGTCGGCCGGTGTGGTCGAGCAGCGCGATCGTTGCTGCCGCGTACGGCCCCTGCACGTAGTGGGGAACCTGTGCGTAGAACCCGACCGTGGGGATGCCGCCCTGGGCGACGGCGATCTCGATGGTCGACAGGCACGCGGCCGGGACCCGCAGCAGCCCTTCGGGTCCCTGTTGCTCGTCCTCGGCCAGCAGTCCCGCCCGGGACGCGGTCGCCAGGATCGGCACGGATCGCGTGTGCGGCACCGCCGCCGGGATCGCGCCGAGGCTGACCCACTCGACGACGCCCAGGCGGACGCACAGCTCGAGGACGTCGCCGCCGAGCTCCTGCCAGCGGAAGTCCGGCTCGGCACCGGTCAGCACCAGCACGTCCCGCTCGTCGAGCCGCCGCCGCGTGATCGCCAGCTCGGGCCAGACGAGCGCGGTGGGCCTCCCGTCGACGATGTCGAGGATCGGCCGGCGCGATCGATAGTCGTACAGCACGTCGGGACCGAACGTGACGATCCGGTCCCCACCGGATGAGATCGCCGTTGCCGCCACTGTGGACGCACCGGCCGCGTCGATCCAGCCGTCGAAGGCGGCGACGATCGCCGGCGCGACGAGCGGCTCGGACGGCTCCGACGACGAGCGGTACAGCGGCATGGTCCCAGGATAGAGAGGCGGGCGTGCCGACGACGGGTCCGCCGCTCCGGCCGGCGTTCCGGAAACGGTTCGGGCCGGCAGGGTGCGGGTACGGAGCGAGCCGTGAAGGTGAGCTGTCCGATCTGCGGCGAGGTGCTCGACGGCGAGGAGGCCATCGCGGCGCACGACCACGAGGTGCCGATCCCCTGGGAGGACGCGGGGCCCGGCTTCGAGTGCCCGGTGTGCGGGCGGTGGTTCGACTCGGAGGAGCACCTGGTCGAGCATCAGGCGACCGAGCACCCCTGACGCGGATCGGCCGTGGTGAGGCTCAGCGGCCGGCGATCACCACGACCGTTACCAGGCCGAGCGTCTGTGCGAGCTCGGCGGCGGCGCCGAACACGTCCCCCGTCGCGCCGCCGAAGCAGCGGCGGGCGATACCGCCGATCGCGACCGTTACGACGGCGACGGTGACGACGATGCCCGCGGCGCCTGCCGCCCCGGCGAGGAACGCGATCCCGATCCCGATCGCGGATCCGGTCGCGAGCGTTGTCGTCGCGAGGCGTTCGCCGACCCACGAGCCGCCGCCGCCGTCGGGGCGCAGGTAGGGCAGCGCTCGGGCGAGCGTAAGCGGCGCGACCCGCGCGGCGCCGGCCGCCGCAACGATCGCCCACGGGAACGCCGAACCGTCGAGGAGCGCGCTGACCGCGGCGATCCGGAGCGCCAGGTCGAGAACCAGCGCCGTCGCGCCGAACGCGCCGATCGTCGGGTCGCGCATCACCCGGAGACCGTCGCGGCCGCTCGACGCGGCGCCGAGTCCGTCCGCGGTATCGGCCAGGCCGTCGAGATGGAAGACACCGGTGACCGCCGCCTCGATCGCGACGACCACGACGGCGGCGAGCGCGGCCGGAGCTCGATGCGCCACCAGCCACCCACCGCTCGCGCCGAGCAGCCCGACGAGCGCGCCGACGGCCGGGAACCACGCCGCGCCGGTGCGCAGGTCCGCCTCGGTCACGCGTCCCGCGGCCGCGCCGAGCGGCAGCCGGGTCAGGAAGCTCGCCGCGGCGACGAGCGCCCGCACGGGGTGCGTCCGTTCAGGCGCCCGCATGGCTGACGCCCGCCTCCTCGAACGTGGCCATCTCGTGCAACAGCGCGATCGACGCCCCGACGATCGGCAGTGCCAGCGCGGCTCCGCTCGCCTCGCCGAGTCGCAGTCCGAGGTCGAGCAGCGGAGATAGGCCGAGCTCGAGCAGCACCAGGGTGTGTGACGGCTCGGGGGAGCGGGTCGCGGCGATCATCGAGTCGACGGACGATGACGCCAGGCGAGACGCGATCAGCGCGGCCGCGCCGACCACCGCGCCGTCCAGCAGCACCGGCACGCGACTCGCGGCGCAGCCGAGCATCAGGCCAGTCATCACGCCGATTTCCAGTCCGCCGACGGCGCTCAGCACGGACACCGGGTCGGCCGGGTCGATCGGGTTCACCCGCAAACCTGCTCGGACCGCCTCGATCTTGCGGGCGAGGCCGTCCTCGTCGACGCCGGTGCCGCGCCCGCAGACGGCCTCCGGCGGGACGTCGAGCAGGGCCGCGCAGACGGCCGCCGCGGACGTGGTGTTGCCGATCCCCATGTCGCCGATCGCGACGAGATCGTTCCCTCCGTCCGCGAGCTCCCGCGCGAGCGCGATGCCGGCCTCGATCGCTTCGATCGCCTCGTCCCATCGCATCGCGGGTCCGCGCGTGAAGCTCGCGGTTCCCCGCCGCAGGCCGAGACGGCGGACGCCGGGGACGACGCCGTTCGTCTCGACGCCGGCGTCGACCACGATCAGCCGCGCGCCTGCGCGCCGCGCGAGGACCGCGACCGCGGCGCCACCCGAGGCGAAGTTCGAGAGCATCTGCGCTGTCACCTCGCTCGGGTAGGCGCTCACGCCCTCGCGGGCGACGCCGTGGTCCGCGGCCACGACGACGACGGCCGGTGTGGGTGGCGGTGGGAGGGCGCCGCGGATCGCCGCGAGGCGGCAGGCGAGGTCCTCGAGCGCGCCGAGGCTGCCGCGCGGCTTGGTCTTGGCGTCCAGCACGCGTCGCGCGTCGTCTCGTGCGCGCTCGTCCGCGGGGCGGATCGCGGCGAGCATCGTGTCGAGCGCCGTCGCCATCATCGGCTCCTCATGACGTCCGCCGCGTCGCCGAGGGGCAGGACCTTCCCGGCGACGACGAGGAAGGTCCGCTCGGCCGCGGCGGCCCACACCGCGTTCACGGTGCCGAGCGCGTCCCGGTAGGCGCGCCCGAGCGGATGCATCGGCACGATGCCAAGGCCGACCTCGTTGCTGACGCCGATGACCGGCATCGAGCGCCGAGCGAGCGTCCCGGCCACGGCGCGAGCCGTCTCCGCGATGGCGTTCGCCGTCATGCCCGCCTCGAAGGCGTTCGAGACCCAGAGCGAGAGGCAGTCGACGACCACGACCTCGTCGTAGCCGATGGCATCCACGGCGCGCGCGAGGTCGAGCGGTTCCTCGAGGGTCGTCCACGCGGCCGGGCGCGCCGCCCGATGCGCGTCGATGCGTTCGCTCATCTCGTGGTCGCGTCCCTCGGCCGTCGCGATGAACGTGACCCGCGCGCCGCAGCTCGACGCGAGCGACACGGCTAGCCGCGACTTGCCGCTCCGGGCGCCGCCGAGCAGGAACGTCAGCCCCATCAGAAGTCGATCCCGCGGAGCGCGGCGACGCCACGATCGAACGCGTGCTTGCGATTCACCATCTCGGTGATGGTGTCGGCGACCTCGAGGATCTGGTCCGGCGCGTAGCGCCCCGTCAGCACGATGCTCACGGTGGCGGGTCGAGCCCGGATGGCGGCCACGACCTCGGTCGTGTCGATCCAGCCCCACGCCATCGGGTACGTCATCTCGTCGAGGACAACGAGCTCGTGCTTCCCGGCGGCGATCGTGCGAGCGGCCTCGGCCCACGCCCGGCGGGCGGCGTCGATCGACGCCTCGAGATCGTCGACGTCCCAGGTGAACCCCTCGCCGGTCGCCGCGAACTCGACCCCGAGGCGACGGGCGATCTTGGCCTCGCCGCTCCGCCAGGCGCCGGACTTCACGAACTGCACGACCGCGACGCGCCACCCGCGAGCGACGGCGCGGACCACGACGCCCATCGCGGCCGTCGTCTTGCCCTTGCCGTCGCCCGTCATGAGGAGGACCCGGGAGCGCACGTGCCGCTCGGCGGCGGGTGGGGCGGTTCGCGGGGGCTCCGCGGCGCTCATGCTCGCGCCCCGGTCCCCGTGGCCACGTCGGCGGCCGCGGTTCGGATGGGGACGACGATCGCGCTTCCGTCGTCGCCAACGAGAACCCGCACCCGCGCGCCGTAGTGGCGTTCGATCACGTCGGCGCGCAGGACCTCGCCGCGCGGCCCGTCGACGACGACCGAGCCGTCGTCAAGCAGGACGAACCGCTCCGCGAACTGGCCGGCGATCGTCAGATCGTGCATCGCCGACACAACGGTGAGCCCGTCGGTGCGGCGCAGGGATGCGACCAGCTCGAGGACGCGCTGCTGATGTCCGAGGTCGAGCCCGGTTGTCGGCTCGTCCAGCAGGAGCACCGGCGCCTCCTGCGCGAGCGCGCGCCCCAGCACGACTCGCTGCAACTCGCCGCCCGAGAGCGCGTCAAGGCGCCGCCCGGCCGCCCACCACAGGTCGAGCCGCTCGAGCACGCGTCGGACGACGGCGACGTCGTCCGCGCCCTCCGCACCGAACGGCCCGAGGTGGGGGGCGCGCCCGAGCAGCACATAGTCGGCGACGCGCAGCGCGGCCGGGATGACGGGCTGCTGCGCGACGAGCGCGATCGATCGGGCGCGCTCCTTCCGCGAAAGCGCGCCGAGCGGCCGGCCGCCGAGCTCGACGCGGCCGGTGAACCGAACGAGCCCCGCCAGCGCCGAGAGCAACGTCGACGTGCCGGCGCCGTTCGGTCCGATGACGCACACCCACTCGCCAGGGCCGACCCCGAACGTCACGTCGCGCACGACGGTGCGCTCGCCGCGGCGGACCGATACACCCTCGAGTGCGATCACGACGCGCCTCCGTCGGTTGCCCGTCGCAGGACGAAGATGAAGAACGGTGCCCCGACGAAGGCGGTGATGACGCCGATCGGCAGCTCGGCCGGCGCGACGATCGTTCGGGCGAGCAGATCGGCCAGGATCATGAACGCCGCCCCGAATAGGAACGAAAGCGGGATCACGCGCCGGTAGCCCGGCCCGGCGACCAGTCGAACCGCGTGCGGCACGATGAGCCCGACGAAACCGATGAGACCGGCTGTCGCGACCGCCGCCGCCGTGCCGAGCGACGCCGCGACGACGACGATCGCTCGCAGGCGCGCCGTGTGCAGCCCGAGGCTCTCGGCCTCTGTGTCGCCGACCGAGATGACGTCCAGGTGCCGCCTGACCGCGAACAGGACCGCCGTCGCGATGACGACGTACGGCAGGATCAACAGCACGTCGCCCCATCCGGTCGTCACGAGGCGACCGAGGATCCACGAGTACACCTGGCGCAGGGTCGCCGTATTGCGCTGCTGCACGTAGGTCTGCACGGCCGTGAGGAACGATGCGACGGCGACGCCGGCGAGGACGAGGCTCGTGGTCGTCCGGCCGCCGAACCGCGAGCGCCCGAGCGCGTACGCGAGGACGACGCCCCCGATCGCGCCGACGAAGGCGGCGAGCGGCAGCACGACCGAGTGTGCGCCCGACGTCGCGCCGTTGATCACGGCGATCGTCGCGCCGAGCCCGGCGCCCGCAGCCGCGCCTAGGAGGTACGGGTCGGCGAGCGGGTTGCGGAACACCGCTTGGTACGAGGCGCCCGAGATCGAGAGCATCGCGCCGACCAGGCCGCCGAGGACGACTCGCGGCAACCGGAGCTGCGAGACGATGATCGCGTCGCGGGCGTCGAGTCCCGACGAAGTGTGCACGAACGGCATGCGGCCGACTAGCCATCCCAGCACATGGCTCGGCGGCAGATGCACCGGACCGACCAGCAGTCCGCCGACCGCGCACGCGGCGAGGGTCACGACGCCGGCGACGAGCCACCCGGGGCTCGTCCTCGTCACGCCCGGCAACGCCTCGCGCGCGGCGCGGGTGTTCGCCCGGATCCGGCGCGCCTCGGCGCGAGCGCTCATGCGGCTTGATCCTCGGCGCCGGTCACGGCGCGGGCGATCGCCTTGAGGAAGTCGACGATGCGCGGTCCCCATCGCGACGCGACGTCGTCGTCGAGCGGGATCACGTTCCCGTTGCGAACCGCCGCAATCCCGCCCCATCCCGGGCGCCTCGCGACGGTCGCGCGCGACTGGCCGCAGCACTTCGTGTCGGCGAGGAAGATCAGGTCCGGGTTCGCCGAGACGATGTATTCGGGCGAGAGCTGCGGGTACCCCGACCCGCCCCTGTCGGCGGCGTCGGCGATGTTCCGCAGCCCCAGCAGCGAGTAGAGCTTCCCGATGAACGTCGACGACGTGACCGAGTAATAGGTGTCATCGAGCTCGTGGTAGTACGTGAGCGGATGCGCCGGCGTCGGCACGCCCGCGACGATCGCGGTGATCTGCGACCGCATGCTCGAGACCAGCCGCCGGGCGCCGCTCGCGTTGCCCGTGACCGCACCGAGCTGCTCGATCTGGTCGTACACATCGCGCAGGTTGGCAGCGGCCGGCTCAAGCAGCGCTGGGATCCCGAGATCGTGCAGGGCCGGTCGTACGTCCCCCAGGTCGTTGGCGTACACGACCAGATCGGGGTCGTACGAGGCGATCGACTCGGCGTTCGGCTCGTACCCGGACAGCTTCGTCGTCGGAGCATCGCGCGGGTAGTTCGATTGGTCGTCGACGGCGACCACTTGATCGCCCGCGCCGATCGCGAACAACATCTCGGTGGCCGTGGGTGACAGCGAGACGATCCGTACCGGACGCGCGGGGATCGTGACCTCGCCGGCCGCATCGTGCAGCGTGACCGGGAACGAGGACGACGCCGAGCCCGACGGTGTTCGGGATCCGCCGCCCGCGGCGGGCCCAGGACCGCCGTCAGCGCACGCCGCGAGAAGCAGCGCGAACGCGGCGAGGAGCGGAACGAGACGGGGCGACCTTCCCACGCGTCCTCCTTCCGCGGAGGACGCGAGACACGTCGCGTTGGTCAGGTGGAACAAACCGCCCTTCCTCCGAGGACCGACATTTGCGCCACGGAGGAGGCGACCCGACTCGTCCCCTCGAAGGGGGCTTCACGGTTGCGGGACAGCGCCGGATTCCGACCGGACTTCGCTGGTCTCCGTAGCCCTCGGGCCAACGCCCGAGTGCCCGATGTGTATCACCGCCGGGCGCCGGCCCGCAACCGCAACGGTCGTTGAACGCGTTCGATCAGGCGGCGGACGTCATCCCGGTGCCGCCGGTCTGGTCGCCGGTCGATGGGCGCCCGCCCCAATCCATGGCGTCGGTGCCCTGATCGCGGTTCTTCATCCACGCCCAGGCCCCACCGGCGAGCAGCATCAGGAAGAGGAACCAGCGGCCCTTGTGCGACCGGTCGTCGTCCGTGACGACCATCTCGGTCTCGTCGCGGTGCTGCTCGAGCAGCGACAGGATCCGCTCGTGCGCCGCCTGGGACTCCTCGACGGCGTCCTTCAGGCTGCGGTTCTCGGTCTTGAGCCGCTCGTTCTCCGCGGCCGCCCTGTCCAAGCGCATCGTGAGCGCCCGGTCCTTCATGTCGTGACCGACCGCCTCGGCGCGGTTGCGCGCGCTCCGGCCCATCCACTTCATCGTGTCCGATAACGCCATCTGGCACCTCCTGGCCCGCGGGCCCCTTCCCCTCCCGGCCCGTCCTCGGCCGGATCGACCTATTCCATACCCGCCGCCGTTGCGCCGGAACCCGCGTCCGGCCGGTCTCAGCCGCCTCTCAGCGCGATGCGCGAGACTTCGGACATGAACGTCCTGGTCGTGGACGACGAGCCGGCCGTCCGGGACGCCCTGGACCGAGCGCTCCGCGCCGAGGGATACCGCGTGAGCACGGCGGCCGACGGGCAGGCGGCGCTGGCTCGGACGGCCGAGGAGCACCCCGACCTGATCGTCCTCGACGTGCTGATGCCCGTGATGGACGGCCTCGAGGCCTGCCGGGCGCTTCGGAACACCGGCGACCGGACGCCGATCCTCGTGCTCACGGCGCGGGACTCGGTCGCGGACCGGGTGGAGGGGCTCGATGCCGGCGCGGACGACTACCTCGTGAAACCGTTCGCGCTCGACGAGCTTCTGGCGCGGATCCGCGCGCTGCTGCGTCGCTCGACGCCCGGCGCGGACGAGCGGCCGCTGCGGTTCGAAGACCTGGAGCTCGATCCCATCACGCGCGAGGTCCGGCGTGCCGGGCGGCCGATCGAGCTCACGCGGACCGAGTTCCTCCTGCTCGAGCTCCTCCTCGCCAACCCGAAGCGCGTACTGACGCGCGAGATCATCTTCGACCGCGTCTGGGGCTACGACTTCGGCCCGTCGTCAAACGCCCTCGAGGTGTACGTCGGCTATCTCCGGCGCAAGACCGAGGCCGGCGGCGAGCCGCGGCTGATCCAGACCGTCCGAGGCGTCGGCTACGTCCTGCGGGGACCGCGATGACGTTCCGGCAGCGACTGACGACCGCGTCGGCGCTCGCCGTGGCGCTCGCGATCGCGGTCTCGTCCGGCGTGTTCTACGCGGCGGTGCGCTCGCAGCTCCGTGGGCAGGTGGACGCCTCGCTCCGCGACCGCGCGGGCGAGGTCGAGTCGCAGTTCACCGGCAACGTGCTGCCGCCAGAGAACCACGAGCCGATGCCCGCGTGGGTCGCCTCGGCCAGCCAGACGGTCGTGTTCTGGGAATTGCGCGCGTCCTCTGGTGACGTGTTCTGGCCGCAGTTCGCGCCGCATCTCGCGATCCCGCTCGCCGCGTCCTCGGCGCAGCCCGTGTTCCGCGATCAGACCGTCAACGGAACCGACTACCGCACGTACAGCGTGCCCGTCGGCTCCGGCAGCTACTTCATCTTCGCGCGTCCGCTCGGCGAGGTCGACGCGGCTCTCCGGCGCCTGGCCCTCCTCCTCGCCGGCATCGCGGCGATCGGGATCGGAACGGCGATCGCGGTGGGTGCGTTCGTGACGAGAACCGTCGTCGGGCCGGTCACCCGCCTCACCGAGACGGCCGAGCGGATCTCGGCCACGGGCGACCTCAGCCACCGGATCGACGTGCCGCCGACCGCCGACGAGCTCTCGCGGCTGGCGCGGACGTTCAACACGATGCTCGACTCGCTCGAGGAGTCGGTCGCCTCGCAGCGGCGTCTGGTCGCCGACGCCTCGCACGAGCTCCGGACGCCGATCACCAGCGTCCGCACGAACATCGACCTGCTCGTGAGCGGCCGCGTCCAGGACCCCGCCGAGCTCGAGCGCCTCGTGGCCGACGTGCGCTCGCAGCTCGAGGAGCTCTCGACGCTCGTCGCCGACCTGGTCGACCTCGCCCGCGGCGGCGAGCCGCTGGCGGTGGAACAGCCGGTGCAGCTCGACACCGTCACCGAGGACGCGGTCGATCGCGCGCGCCGGCTCTTCCCGAGCGTCGAGTTCTGCTCCGACGTCCGGCCCACGGTCGTGACCGGCGACCCGTCGTTGCTCGCGCGCGCGGTTGCGAACCTCCTCGAGAACGCCGCGAAGTACGGCGGCGACGGCGGCGTCGACGTTGAGGTCCGCGCCGGCGTCGTGCGCGTCCGCGACCACGGTCCCGGATTCCGGCAGGAGGACCTGCCGCACGTGTTCGACCGGTTCTACCGGGCGCCGGGGGCGCGCGGGATGCCCGGCTCCGGCCTCGGCCTGGCGATCGTGCGGCAGGTGACTGAGGCGCACCACGGCCGCGTCGTCGCCGAGAACGCCGAGGATGGGGGCGCCGTCGTTCGGCTCGAGCTGCCCGCCTATCGCGGCGTCGAGCCGTCTGGTTCGAACGGCTCCCCGTGACCGGGGACGATGAGGACGAGGTCGGGGATCGCGAGGACGCGTTCGCGGTTCGCATGCAGCGTCGCGGCGTCGGTCGCGTACGGATCCTGGGGCGGACCCGATGACGACCACCACAGGTGCGTGCACGCGACGATCCCGTCCGCGGTCCGGACGATCGTCGTTATGTCCTGCGGGGTGTGACCGGGCGTCTCGGACAGCGTGACATCCGGCGAGACCTCGAACCCCTCGGCCGCTCGGCTCGTCCAGAGGTCGTCGCGGTACCAGGCCCAGTGATCGTGAACGCGCGCGTTCGGGAACAGCCCGGCCTTCAGGGTGTGGTCGGGGTGATGATGGGACAGGATCACGTCGGTCACGTCCTCGGGCGACCGGCCCAGCCCGCCGAGCGGATCCAGGATCGCCCGTGCGTGCCGCACGAGACCGGGGTCGACCACGATCGTCGCGCTTCCGTCCAGGACCGCGCTGACGCTCGAGCCGACGCGATCGTCGTCGTCACGGAGATACCCCGCAACCAGCATGTGGAACTCGGCCATCCCCACCTCCCGCTCCGGCGCCCGCGGCGCCGACGCCATCATGACGTCGTGGCGGTTCCTCCGGGAGGACCCTCGGCCGTCGGGCCGCCCGCTGCGGCCTCCGCCGCGGCCGGATCGGCCTCGCCCTCCGGGAACGGAGGTGCGCCCCGGATCGACGGGCTGAGCGTCCCCAAGACCGCCGTGATCAGCATCATGGCCGCGAAGCCGAGCATCGCTCCGCCGCCCGACAGGTGTTCCAGAAGCCACCCCGCGGCGAGTGATCCGAGCGGGATCGCTCCCCACGAGATGAGCATGTCGACGCTCTGCACACGACCGAGCAACCGGTCGGGGATCATCGTCAACTGATACGTGCCGATCACGACGTTCCACATCGGGCCGACGAAGGTCATCAGGCCGAACAGCGGGCCGAGCACGATCGGCGGGACCGACAGCGCCATCAGCGGCAGGATCGCAGCCCAGAACCAGTTGACGCCGATCAGGATCAGGCGCGTCGGCAGCCGGCGCCGCATCGAGGGCGCCAGGACCGCGCCGGCGAACCCGCCAAGCGCCTGAAGCAGGAAGATCGCCGCGATCTCGAACCCACTCGCCCCGCGCCGGCGAGCCAGGACCACGACGGCCAGGAAGACGCCCTGGAAGATGAAGTTGCTCGCCGCGATCATGATCGCGGCGGCGCGCAGGAACGGCGCGTGCCACAGCCACCGCAGCCCCTCGCGCACCTCCTTCACGAACGGCTGGCGCTCGGCCCGCTCCCCGATCCGGAACGATGTTCGGATCACGAGCAGCGACACGACCGAGATCGCGTACGAGACGGCGTCGACGACGAACGGAAGCGCGCGCGCGAACGAGTACAGCAGGCTCCCGAGCGGCTGGCCGGCGAGCGCCGCCCCGCGCTCGCGAGCCTCGTTCTGCGCGACCGCCTCCGTGAGCTGCGACGCGGGCACGACCTTCGGCAGCGCCGCGTTCTCGGCGAGCCCGAAGACGACCGAGAGCGAGCCTTCGACGAACGCGACGAGCGCCAGCTGCGTGACGCTCACGGCGTCGAGCAGGATCGCCGCGGGGATCGAGCCGAGCGCGATCGCGCGGACGACGTCGCACGCGACCATCACTCGTTTGCGATCGAGCAGGTCGACGATCGCTCCGGCGGGGAGCTGCACGACGATGTAGGGCAGCGTCCCGAAGAACCCGACGATGCCCATGTCCTCGGCCGAGCGCGTGAGGTCGTAGACGAGCAGCGGGATCGCGATCGAGGTGATCCGCGACCCGAGCAGCGAGACCGCCTGCCCGGTCCACAGCAGCATGAAGTCGCGGTTGCGACGAAGAGGCGGGTGTCGCGCGGCGCCGGGGTTCATCGCTTGACCATCGGCAAACGGGGCCTCCGAGCCGACCGCGACGCGGTCCTCCTCGCGTGGGACGATACCGGCGTGGAGTGGCTCCGGCGCCTCGCGAGGCACGCGCGAACGGCCCTGGTCATCGTGGCGATGCTGCTCGCCACGATGCTCGCGCCGGTCGCGGTCCCGGTGACCCTGATCGTGCGATGGATCCGTCGGGATGATCATCGGATCGAGCACGTGGTGACGGCGCCGAACGTCCGTCTTCTCATCCCGCGCGACGACCGAGTCGCGAGCGTCTAGCTCACCCGGCGGCTCGCGCTCCCGCTGCTCGAATCAGCAGGTCCACAGCTGCGCCGGCGGTCATGCGACCGCCGGCGCGTGATCGGGGTCGACGACGTCGCCGCTCGGCAGCGGCGGTACGTGGAGGATCGCCGGGCTCACGGTCGCGGCGAGCGCGACGAGCGCCATCATCGCTCCGAGCGTGACGAGCGCCGTGGTGAACCCGAGCCAACCGAGGAGCGTGCCCGCGATCAGCGAGCCGAACGGGATCGACCCCCACGCGAGAAGCAGGATCACGCTCTCGACGCGGCCGAGGAGCCGGTCGGGGATCAGGGAGAGCTCGTACGTGCTGATGAGCACGGTGATGGTGGGAGCCGTGAAGGCGACGAGCCCGATGATCGGACCGAAGACGAGCGTCGGGACGGGCAGCGCGAGGGCCGTGACCAGCGCCGCGATCAGCCAGCTGATGCCCAGGATGATGGTCCGCGGCGGGATCGTTCGTTGCGCCCACGCGGCGACGAGCGCTCCGAGCAGCGCTCCGATCCCGATGAAGGAGTAGACGACGCCCGTCTCGAGCGCGGCGGCGCCGCGTCCCGTCGAGACGATGATCACCGACAACATCACCGCGTTGACGATGAGGTTCACACCCGCGAACAGGAGCGAGGTCGCCCTGAGGAAGGGATGCCGCCACAGCCAGCGGAACCCCTCGGCGACCTCGCGGTGCAGCTTGTCCCGCTCGGCGCGCGGCTCGCTGCGGAACTCGCTCCGCGTCCCCGCGACGGTCGCGATCGACACGACGTAAGAGATCGCGTCGAACACGAAGGGGAGCGCGCGCGACAGCCCGAACAACAGGCCGCCGAGCGGTCCACCGGCCAGCGCCGTTCCCCGCGCGCCCGCCTCGTTCTGCGCGAGCGCACGCGGCAGTTGCTCGGCTCCGACGACGTTGGGGATGGCCGCGTTCTGCGCGAGGTTGAAGAAGACGAACAACGATCCCTCGACGAACGCCACGGCGATCAGCTGCGTGAGCGTAAGGCGTTCGGCCCACAGCGCGATCGCGATGGAGAGGACGGCCACGCCGCGGCCGAGGTCGCACCAGATCATCGTCCGCTTGCGATCCCAGCGGTCGACGAACCCGCCGGCCGGCAGCTGGAGGAGCAGGAACGGGAGCCCGCCGGCGAAGCCGACCAGACCGGCTCGCGCCGGCGAATCGAAGACCTTGTAGACGAGGAGCGGAAGGGCGAACGCCGACACGCGCGAGCCGAGCACGGAGATCGTCTGTCCGCTCCACAGGAGACGGAAGTCGCGGTTGGTCCGGAGGGGGTTCGCGGGCTTCGCGGAGCTCACGTCCTGAGCCTAGACCGCGGGTGCGTCGCGGGGGAACTCCGCGTTTGCCGTACCTTGCCGGTCGCCCGGTTGGGCGACATCGCATTAACGAGCGCCGGCCTCGCGGATCTCGACGGTCCAGCCTTCCGATTCGAGCTCGAGCTTCTTGGCCTCGGCCGTGACGCGCGTCAGTTGCATCACGACGCTATTGCCGTCGCGTACCGCGCGCAACTCAACCTCGTCGTTCGGTCGTGTCGTCCCCAACGAACGGTCCCCCCACTTGGCCCCGTCTGACGGTAACTAGACCATGACAACACAGGAGTGCGGCAAACGACAGGGGCGGGTCCGCCCGAGCCCGTCCGCCAGGGTCGTTTTGCCAGGTCGTTCGCCGAGACCTAGGTTGGCGGACGACGGTCGGTCGGGAGGAGCCAGCATGCACGTCCCATGCGCGTCCACGGTCCGGATGGTGCTGGTCGCGGTGCTCGTCCCGGCCGCCGTGGCGCTCGCCGCGGGGCCCGCCGAAGCGCAGTCGGACCGCTCGGGACTCAACGACAAGGACCAGGTCGTCCTGAACGGCCGCCTCTTCGTGCCGAAGGGGCTGACGCTCGACAACGCCGTGATCCTGAACGGGCCCGCGCAGATCGCCGGGACGGTTCGGGAGACCGTCTTCGTCCTGAACGGCAACGTCGAGGTGTGGGGGACGGTCGGAAACGACGTCGTCTGCGTGAACGGTACCGTCGTGATCCACTCCGGTGCCCACATCGGTGGCGATCTCGTGACCCAGACGGCGCCGACGGTCGAGCGCGGTGCCACGATCGTCGGGCGGCAACGGAACGTCGCGTCGCGCCTGGATCTGCAGGGCATCGGGTTCGCGAGCCGGTTCGCGTGGTGGGTGGGCTACTCGGCCTCGACCCTGTTCCTCGGGCTCGTGCTCCTGCTGCTGTTCCCGGCGCTCGACGGCGCAGGCCACCGCGTCTGGCGCGATCACGTGGGCGAGGCCGTCGGGTTCGGCGTCGCCGCGTTCTTCGTGCTGCCGATCGTCGCCGTCCTGTTCCTCGTCACGATCGTCGCAATCCCGCTGGGTCTCTTCCTGTTGTTCGGCCTCGCGCTCCTGTACACGGTGGGCTACGTGGCCGGCTCATTGGTGCTCGGCCGTCTCCTCGTCAAGCCGCCGTCGTCGCGGTTCCTCGCCTTCCTGCTCGGGTGGGTGATCCTTCGCGCGATCGGGCTGGTCCCGTTCCTCGGCGGCCTCGTCTGGCTGGTCGCGTCGGTCGTCGGCTTGGGCGTGCTCGCCGTCGCGGCGCGCCGTGCGACGCCGTCCACGACACTGCCGGCGGCCGCACCTCCTCCGCCGCCACCGCCGCCGCCGGCGCCGGCGTCGGCTCCGGCGTAACCGGGGTCCCGTCGGTCGAGACGACCGGGACGGAAGCGGACGCCGCGCGCCAGGCTCGATGCCAGGGTTCGCCGGAGGCGATCGGGATGGGGACGGCCTGGAAGCTCGGCACGGGGGCGGCTTCGATCGGCGCGTTGGTGTGCCTCCGTCGCCGTTCGCGGAGAGGGGCGCGACCTGTGCGGAGGTCGGCGCTGCGCTCCCGGGCGATGAGATCTCGAGCGGCCACGGATCACCAGCACGCGCGCGATCGACCTCGTGTCGGATCCGGAGGACGTGTGGGCGTGGGCCGCGCAGCTCGGACAGGGCCGCGGCGGCCTGTAATCGTACCAACGGATCGAGAATCTGTTCGGCTGCCGGATCGAGAACGCCGATGGCGTCATCCCGGAGATGCAGGACGTTCGCGTGGGCGACGAGGTGCGCCTCGTCCCGCCCGACGACCGAGCCGACCTCTCGTTCGAGGTCGTCGTGGCCGAGCCGAACCGCGCGCTCGTGCTTCGCGGGAAGGGCACGCGCGAGGAGGCGCTCGCGAAGGGCATGGCGTTCCCGACGTGGGCGTTCGTGATCGAGCAGATGGCGGCCGGCCACGTCCGCCTCCTGGTTCGCTGGCGCAGCGACTACGAGCCGAAGCTGGGACCGTTCCTCACGTGGCATGCGGTCGAGCCGGTGCACTTCGTCATGGAGCGCCGGATGCTGAAGGGGATCAGGGTGCGGTCCGAGCACCTGGCGCTGGGCGCGCCGGTCAGTACGCGGCCACGGCGCCCGCGACCATGGCCGCGTCCTCGCCCACGCCGTAGAGCAGTGACGACTTCCGCGTCCGCAGGAAGTGGACGCCGACGAAGAACAGCCCCGGCACGACCGCGCTCTCCCCGTCGCGGTGGATCGGGAACCCGTGCTCGTCGAACGCGTCGGCCCACGGCAGCCACGATCGGTAGTCCGGGCGGAAGCCGCCCGCGAACAACACCGCCGCGACGCCTCGCAGGTCGAGCTCCTCGATACCGGGATCGGTGAAGGGTTCGGGGCGCGGGATCTCCGGGACGTCCACACCCAGCTCCTTCGCGCAGCGCTCGACCATCGAGCCGAACTGGCGATAGCGCTCGTCGCCCCACGCAACGCTTGCGGCGAGATCGGGCGCGAACACCGCTCTGGACCCCGAGACGCCCCTCAGGCGGCCGGCCAGGGTGACGCCTTGCTCCGACAGCAGTCGGACGTGGAGGTCCCGGCCGCCGCCGTGACCGGTCGCCGTGGGATTCGCCCAGAGTCGTGCAGCCGGATCCGGGAGTGTCTCCACGGGCTGCTCGATGAATCCGTTGCGGCACGCCCACCAGAACATGTCGCGGTCGCCGAACCGGCGCCGCAACCACGGCGCGCGCCCGCACGACAGGACCACCTCGCGCCCGGCGTCGTGCAGCTCCTCCGCGATCTGGCAGCCGGACTGGCCGCTCCCGACGATGAGCACTCGCCCTGGCGGCAGGCCCTCCGGGTTCGTGTACCCGTCGACGTCGAGCGGGAGGACGCCTGACGGCAGATCGGTCGCGAACGCAGGCCGGTGCGGCCGCTGATACGCCCCCGTGGCGAGGACCACGCGGGCCCCACGGATGTCGCCGTCGGATGTGCGAACGAGGAAATCGTCGTCGTTGCGCTCGAGGCCCAGCACGTCGACCCCTTCGCGGACGGGCGCGGCGACGTTCTTCGCATAGGTCTCGACGTGCCGGACCAGCTCGTCGCGGCCCATGAACCCGTCGGGGTCGGGGCCATCGTACCCACCATCGGGGAGCCGAACCGACCAGTTGGGGGTGACGAGGCAGAAGGAGTCCCACCGTCCCCGCCACGTCTGGGCCACCCGGCCGCGCTCGAGGACGACGTGCTCGATGCCGCGTTCTCCGAGCTCACGGCTGGTGGCAAGGCCTGCCTGGCCGGCGCCCACGACGACGACGGGGACCGTTTCCAAGGCGCGGAGTATCGCACGGTCCCGCGTGTGGCCGTCAAAGGACCCGATGCAGACCGGGGAAGTCCCGAATCCAACGGAGTCGAGCGACCGCGTCCCAAGCCGATCAACTCGCCGATGCTTCGGACGTCGGACAGAACGATGCGGAGGCGATGGCTCCGCGAAGGGAAGGAGAGGACACCATGAGGAAGATCTTCCCGGTGCTCCTGGTGCTCATCGGACTCGGATTTCTGGTGGGCGGCAGCTACACGGTGGTCAGGGGAATCGACGCCAGGTCGGCCGTTCGCGCCGAGCTCGCGCGTCAGGACATCACGACGACTCCCGACGCGAGGATCCCGAACGTGAAGGTGACCGACGCGAACACCGCGCAGGTCATGGCCGACGTCATCCAGAAGCACGTCGACGAGATCACCGGCGGACGCAGCTACGCGGAGCTCGGCCGGTACCTGACGGCCGACGGCAAGGGCGACACCAGCGACGAGAACCTCGCGATGAAGGACAAGGACGGCAACCCCGTCAACAACCCGGTCCGCGACCTGGCCCTCACGGCCGACACGCTTCGGACCGGTTTGTACACCTCGATCATGGCCCTGAACATGGCCGACCTGGTCATCGGGCTCGGCGTGGCGATCGTGGTGATCGGGCTCGTGTTCGGCGGACTCGGGGTGCGCTTCGGCGCGCTGCCGAGCTCCGCGCTCGCCCGCACGCTCGCGGTGCAGCCCGCGACCGCGATCCACGGCTGAGGGTCCACGAAGGCCCACGCCGTCCGGCAGCGAAACGGCGCCCGGCTCCCCACCGCCGAGCGCCGTTCGTCTGTCCGGGATCCGTTCGGCGGTCAGGCCTCACGCCGAGCGTTCGCCCCTGATACAACCGTCGCGACATGGCCACTCGACGGCTCCCCGCACGCACCGTCTACGTGGCGACGGCGGCGATCGACGGGTTCTTCTGGGCGATGTTCACAACCGTCTACTCGCTGTACGTGATCCGCGTGGTCGGCCTGAACCCGCTCCAGCTCGTCCTGATGGGGACGACGCTCGAGGCCACGTACTTCCTCTTCGAGGTGCCGACGGGCGTCGTGGCAGACGTCGTGAGCCGCAAGGCCTCGGTCGTCATCGGGTGGACGATCACCGGCACCGCGATGGCGATGCTCGGGTTGGTGCACTCGTTCCCGGCCGCGTTGATCACGCAGGCGCTGTGGGCGTTCGGTGCGACCTTCGTGAGCGGCGCCGACGTGGCGTGGATCACCGACGAGGTCGGCGAGGACGAGGCTCGGCCGCTGTACCTGCGTGCGGCGCAGATCGAGAACGTGGGCGCCTTCGGCGGTATCTGGGTGGGGATCTCGCTCGCGACCATCGCGCTCTGGGTGCCGATCGTCGTCGCGGGCTCGGCCGTGATCGTCGTCGCGCTGGCGCTGATCGTGCTCATGCCCGAGGAGCACTTCGTCCGGCCGGCCCGCGAGGAGGTCGTACGCTTCCGTCACTCGCTCCGGGAGACGCTCGGCTCGAGCATCCGGACGATCCGCGGCCACCGCGTGCTGCTGCTCATCCTCGGCGTCGCGGCTCTCCACGGGATCTCGAGCGAGGCGTTCGACCGGCTCGCGGACCTGCGCCTGCTTCGGATCGGGCTGCCGTCGTTCGGGGGCCTCGACCGGATCCTGTGGTTCGGCGTGGTCGACGGTGTCGCCCTGCTGGTCGGCGTGGCGACGACCGGATACGTGCGGCGGCGGGTCGATCTCGAACACGTGAACGGCGCCGCGCGCGCCCTCGTCGTGATCGACGCGCTGCTGATCGCGTCTGTCGCGACCTTCGGCATCGCCTCGGCGTTCTTCGTCGCGTTGGCCGCGAACTGGCTCGTTCGCGGGCTGCGCACCGTTCGCGACGCGGTCTTCGTCGGATGGCTGAACCGCGGGCTCGATCCGCGGACCAGGGCGACGGTGAACTCGATCGCCGGCCAGGCGGATGCGATCGGGCAGACGGTCGGCGGGCCGATCCTCGGCGTCGTCGCCGTCGTCCGCTCCGTCACCGCTGCGCTCGTCGGCGCCGCGGTCGTGAACGTCCCCGTCTTCGGTCTCTACGCGCGCGCGATCAGGCGCGGCACGGCCGGGGCACTCGAGGACGAGGAGGTCGAAGGGCTCGCGGAGGACACCGGTACCGCCGCGACGTGACCCTGCCGGGTGCCTCAGACCGACGAGAGCCGGCTCTCGAGCGGTGTCCGGAACCGTGGCGTCCACCGGACGTCGCCCAGCCAGTCGCGGAGCCGTTCGCTCTCGGCGTCGATGCGCCGGCGAGTGCGCGCGGGGACCGGCTCGAGGAGCTCGGTCGCGATCGTCCCGTCCGGGCGCTGCGTCCACGCGCCGAGCACGCGGCCGTCGACCATCACCGTCGGTCCCGCGTTGCCCGCCCGGTCGAACAACGCTTCGGCGTGCCGGCCGAGGTACCAGTCGCGTTCCTTCCACCCCATCACTGTTGCGTCGAGACTCGGGAGCAACGCCACCCACGGGTCGGGCGGATCGACGGGATCGAGGTCGTCGGGCATGAGGTAGCCGGCGCCGTGGGCGAGCGGGACCTCGACGGCTCCCGCGCCGGCGAGCGACGCCGCGCTCAGCTTCGCCGTCCATCCGGTCCACCACCGAAGGTCGGTCATCGTCGCCGGCCCGAACGCGCGCAGGTATCGCCGGACGACCTGTGCGCACGCCTCCTCGTGGCCGGGCGATCCGAGCGGCCGGCCGAGCCAATCGTCGATGCGCGCCCATCGGTACTGCCCCGAGGTCCAGGAGCCGAGCGGCCGCGCGCGCACGATCGTGCCGCGGGTCGCGAGCAGGAACAGGATCCGAGTCGACACGCCCATCGTGCCGGCCCACCTTCGTCCCTCGCCGAAGACGAGCTTGTTCGCGAGCTCGGGAACGTCGGTGGTGAGCTGGCGCGCCGTCGCCTCACCGCGCGCGGCGAGCGCGTCCAGCGTCTTCTTCGCCACGCGGTCGACCCATCGCGCCCCGCGGCCGGCGGGGACGACCTCCTGCTCCTCGAGCATCCGCACGAGGCGCCGGTGCTCGGCCGCCGCGAGGGCCTTGGCGCACGCCTCGTCCATGACGGCGGCGAAGTCGCGAGGGACGACGAACAGCGTCCGTCGCATGCCGAGCATCCGGACCAGCGAGCGCCGTTCGTACAGGGCGTCCTCGAGGTCCCCGCTCTTGAACGGGGAGACGCGCGCCAACGTCTCTAGGTACACGCTCGAGGGGTCGGTCGAGTGGAGGCCGACGAGAGCGTCGGCCGCCTCCTCGGCCGAGGTTCCCGGAGCGGCGAGCAGGTGCCGCACCCCGAGCCGAGCCCGCCGTTCGTCGTCGCCGATCGTCCGCATCCCGATACGCTACCCACGCCGGGTGGCGTCGCTCGGTTCGACCGGCGCGCCGCGGCGTCGGTAGAGTCCGCCGCGATGAGCCTCGGCCCGACGGACGAAGCGCGCGTGAGGGTGTTCGTGCTCGCCGAGCTCGCGCGCCGGACGCTCGAGCGCGGACTGGGGCTGAACGCGCCTGAGGCGATCGCGTTGATCTGCGACGAGATGCACCTCGCCGCGCGCGCCGGCCTGTCGTACGACGAGGTCGTCGAGGCGGGGCGGCGAGCCCTGCGGCCCGAGCAGGTCATCGAGGGCGTCGGCGCGCTCGTGGACGAGATCCGCGTCGAGGTGCTGCTGAGCGAGGGCACGCGGCTGATCGTGCTGCGGGGCGCGCTCGGATCACCGGACGCCGGCACGGCGGGAGCGATCGCCGTCGCCGACGAGGACGTCGAGCTGACGCCCGGACGGACGCGCATCGCGCTGGTCGTCACGAACACGTCCGAGCGGCCGGTCCGCGTCTCGTCGCACTATCCGTTCTGGCGCGTGAACGCCCGGCTGGAATTCGATCGCCGGGCGGCGCGCGGCTTCCGGCTGGACGTGCCGGCGGGCTCTTCGGTGCGATGGGCGCCCGGCGAGAGGCGCGAGGTGGCGTTGGTGGCCTTCGGAGGAGAAGGAGGTTCGGGATGAGCACGCCTCGGGACGACGGACTGTCGATGCCGGCCGAGTTCGCGCCGCACGCCGCCACGTACATGGAGTGGCCGACCCGAGTCGAACTCTGGGGCGACCTGTTCGAGCAGGCGAAGCTCGATTACGCCGAGGTGGCCAACGCGATCGCGGCGTTCGAACCGCTCGTCATGGTCACCGATCCCGACCAGGCCGACGAGGCACGGTCGTTCCTGACCGCGCGCGTGGAGATCCTGCCGATCCCCATCGACGACTCGTGGATGCGCGACAACGGGCCGATCTTCGTCACGGACGGCGACGGTGGCATCGCGCTCGTGCAGTTCCGGTTCAACTCCTGGGGCGAGAAGTTCCTCCCGTACGACCGCGACGCGGACGTCCCCAAGCACGTCGCCGAGCACATCGGCATGCGCCGCTACGAGGCGCCGATGGTGCTCGAGGGCGGGTCGTTCTTTGTCGACGGCGAGGGCACGCTGTTCACCACCGAGCAGTGCCTGCTGAACCCGAACCGCAACCCGTCGATGACGCGCCAGCAGATCGAGGAGACGCTCCGGGCGTACCTCGGCGTCGACGCCGTGATCTGGCTCGGGGAGGGCCACTCGACCGACCGTGACACCGACGGGCACATCGACGGGGTGCTGCAGGTGGTGCGGCCGGGGCTCGTGATGCTGCTCGCGCCGGCCGATCCGCAGGACCCGGACCAGGAGCCGGGCGCCGACAACGTTCGCCGGTTGCGCGCGGCGCGCGACGCCCGCGGGCGCGCGATCGAGGTCATCGCGTTCGACCCCGGCGTGCCGAATGGCCTTTCGTACATGAACTTCTACCTCTGCAACGGCGGCGCGATCGTGCCTGTGGTCGGCCGCGAGGAGGAGGACGAGCCGGCGCTCGGGCAGATCCGCGCGGCGTTCCCCGACCGCGAGGTCGTTGTCGTGCCCGGGTGGACGATCCACGAGGGCGGCGGCGGTCCGCACTGCATCACGCAGCAGGTGCCGGTCGGCTCACCGCTGCCGTGAAGCTCTCGCGGACCGAGTACGTCGCGCGGTACGGGCCGACGACGGGCGACCGCGTGCGGCTCGGCGACTCTAACCTCTGGATCGAGGTCGAGGCCGATCACGCGGGTGCCGGCGACGAGCCCATGTGGGGCTACGCGAAGAACTTCCGTTCGCGCCAGGCGCAGTTCGATCGCGCGAGCGCCGATAGCGAGCTCGACATGGTCATCGTCGGCGTGTTGGTCGTCGATCCGCTCCTCGGCGTCGTGAAGACGAACATCGGCATCAAGGACGGCCGAATCGCGGGCGTGGGCAGAGCGGGGAGCCCGGCGATCGCCGACGACGTCGAGCTCGTGATCGGGCCGGACACCTGGCCGGTGAACGGGCACGGGCTGATCGCGACCGCCGGTGCGATCGACAGCCACGTCCACCTGATCACGCCGGCGCTCGTGCCGGTCGCGCTCTCCGGCGGTGTGACGACGCTGATCACCGCCGGGTTCGAGGAGCCGCCGTACGTGATGGAGCGGACGTACCTGGCGTTCGAGGACGTGCCGATGAACCTCGGCCTGCAGGCCAGCGCGCGAACCGACGTGCCCGAGCCCGTGGAACGCGTCCTCGAGGCGGGGGCGTGCGGGTTGAAGATCCACGAGGACTGGGGGGCGTACCCCGAGGTGATCGACGCGGTGCTCGCGATCGCCGAGGACCACGACGTGCAGGTGTGCCTCCACACGGACGGGCTAAACGAGTCGTGCGAGCTCGAGGACACCGTCTCGGCGACGCGCGGCCGGACGATCCACGCGTACCACGTCGAGGGCACGGGGGGCGGCCACGTGCCGGATCTGCTCGGCATCGTGCGCGAGCCGAACGTGATCTGCTCCTCGACCACGCCGACGCTGCCGTTCGGTCCTTCGACGGCGGCGGAGCATCTCGAGATGATCCTCGCCGTGCACGGCGGCTCGCCGTTCGTGCCAGAGGACGTCGAGGCCGCGCGCGAGCGCATCCACCCGGCGACGATGGCGGCGGAGGGCCCGCTGCACGAGCTCGGCGCGATCCAGATCGTGAACAGCGACTCGCAGGGGATGGGCCGGATCGGCGAGACCGTCCGGCGAACGTTCCAGCTCGCCCACACAATGAAGGCATGGCGGGCGTCGGAGGCGGATCGCGACGTGCCGGATGCTCCCGACGTGCGACGTCTCCTCCCGAGCAAAGGCGACGAGGTGGCGGACAACGCGCGGGTACTTCGGTACCTGGCCAAGGTGACGGTCGAGCCGGCGATCGCGCAGGGCATCTCGAACGAGGTCGGCTCGCTCGCCCCCGGTCGCCTCGCGGATGTCGTGCTGTGGCGGCCGTCGTGGTTCGGGGCGCGGCCGGAGCTCGTGATCAAGGGCGGCGTGTTCGCCTGGGGCGCGATCGGGGAGGGGAACGCGACCATCGAGGGCGCGATGCCCGTTCGTCAGGGTCCGCATTGGGGCGCGACCGGCCGCGCCGGCGTCTCGATCGCGACGACGTTCGTCTCGCGCGTCGCGCTCGAGGGCGGCATCCGCGAGCGGCTCGGCAGCCGCCGGCGGTTCGTCGCCGTGGAGGGGACGCGCGGTCTCTCTCGCGACTCGTTCGTCGCGAACCGTGCCCTGCCGCCGGTCGAGGTCGATCGCCGCGACGGCACGGTCACCCTCGGCGGTCGCGTCCTCGTGGCCGACCCGGTGACCGACGTGCCGCTCTCGCGCCGTTACCTGCTCGCCTGATCGCCGGACGAGGCAAGGGCGCCGAGAACCCCCCACGTTCTCCACTCTCAACATATGACGCACCGGGGGGCTTGTGGCAAGACCGGGGTCGTGCGGCAGAGTCGTCGGCCGAGGCTGAGGACTACGGAGATCGGAGCAGCGAGGTGACCCAGCACGCAGTGGTGATCGCCGGGGGAGGTCCGACCGGGCTGATGTTGGCGGGCGAGTTGGCGTTGGCGGGGGTCGACGTTGCCATCGTCGAGCGGCGCCCCAGCCAGGACCTTCCCGGTTCGCGCGCGGGCGGTCTGCACGCACGCACCATCGAGGTTTTGGATCAGCGTGGCATCGCCGATCGGTTCGTCTCGGAAGGACAGAAGGCGCAGGTCGCTGGGTTCGCCGGGGTCCGGTTGGACATCAGCGACTTCCCCACCCGGCGCAACTACGGGCTCGGGCTTTGGCAGAACCACATCGAGCGCATCCTGGCCGGCTGGGTCGGTGAACTCGAAGTGGAGATCTATCGCGGGCGTGAGGTGACGGGTTTCGCGCAGGACGAGACCGGCGTCGCCGTGGAGCTGTCCGACGGCTCATCACTGCGGGCGGAGTATCTCGTCGGGTGCGACGGCGGACGAAGCCTGATCCGTCGAGCGGCCGGCATCGAGTTTCCCGGGTGGGATCCGACAACCAGCAGTCTGATCGCCGAGGTCGAGATGGCCGAGGAGCCGGAATTGGGCACTCGCCACGACGCCGTCGGCGTCCATGCCCTGGGCAGGCTGGAGTACGAGGTCCGCGACGGGGAGGTGGTCTATGCGGATCAGGGGCCGGTGGGGGTCATGTTGACCGAACCGCACCTCGGATCCACCGGCGAACCCACGCTGCATGATCTGAGCGAGGCGCTCACCGCCGTCTACGGGACCGATTTCGGCGCGCACAGTCCCATCTGGATCTCCAGGTTCACCGATATGACTCGGCAGGCCGCGGCCTACCGAGACAGAAGGGTCCTGCTGGCTGGTGATGCCGCACACGTGCATGCCCCGGACGG
>DATAEU010000012.1:0-7458 GCA_036257835.1 Actinomycetota bacterium
ATCGTGTGTGCGCAGCCACTACGTGCCGAATCGGCCCTCCAGCGTACCGAACGCCGGGCGCGGGGTCCCCCGCGGGGACTTACCCCGAGGTCAGCGGGAAGTTCGCGACGCCGGAGGGGACGTTGGGCCGTACCGAGTCGACGATCCGCGAGAAGTCCGACCGCTCGCCGGACCAGCCGCCCGGGGGGAAGACGGCCGCCACGATGTATCCGATGCCGTGCGACCCGAGCGTGAACGCCACGGCCACGCTCGCCACGACGCTTCCGGACTGATGGATGTCGGCCACGACGAGCCGCCCCTCGGAGTGGGCCACCTCGACCGCTTGCTCGTCCCGCACGTCGATGGCGGGGTCGGCCGTCAGGTAATACAGGGTCATCCCGTCGAGCGAATCGAACCCGTTCGTCGTCACGACGAACACCTCGTACATCGTCTGATCACCCGCCGGCGCCTGCTGCCCGATCCCCGCGCCGAACTGGTCGCCGATGGCGGATGAGGCGCTCGCGCTCGGCTGCGGCGGCGAAGCCACGACGCCGGACAGGACCGACGACGTCCGCCGCCCGCTCTGCGCGGGCGTCACGCTGACGCTGTTCGCCGCGGGCAGGTCGGCGCTGAACAGCCCCTGGGGGTCGTAGTAACGCGCCAGGTCGCGGTTCGCCGAGCCGGCGCACGCGGGAAGGAGCAGGCATGCCAGGACGGCGACGAGGCCCGCTCGTGCTCGCACCGGCCCATTCTCTCTGCGGCGGAACACATCGACCAGCCCCCGACGGGGTAGGTAGTCCAGAACCGACGCTCCGGGAGGCGACCGCATGAACAAGAACGGCCTCATCGCCGAGGTGGCCAAGCGAACCGGAACGAGCAAGGCGGAGATCGGCCGAACGATCGATGCCGCCATCCGGGTCATCAGGGAAGCGGTCTCGATCGGCGACCGCGTGTCGCTCGTTGGATTCGGAACCTTCGAGCGCCGCCGCAGGAACCAGCGGATCGCGCGGAACCCACGCCAGCCGCAGACGCCCATCGTCGTGCCGGCCCGGGACCTGCCCTGGTTCACGCCCGGCAAGGAGTTCAAGGACGTGGTCAACGATCAGCCGGAGGAGGAGCAGCGCCGCTCGGCGTGAGCGCTCGCCCGGCGCGACCCGCGGAACGCCGTCGCGAACGGCGACCGGTCAGAAGGTGACCAGGCGGAGGGTGCGGGCGATCTTGCGGCCGCCCTCTTCGACGACGTGGAAGCGAACGCGCTGACCGATCCGCAGGTCGATGATGCCTGCGCCCTCGAGCGACGTGGCGTCGATGCCGACCTCGGTCCGGTCGTCCATGAGGAGCGAGCCGGTCCTGGCCTCGGCGTCGTAGTCGCGGATCGTTCCCTGCGCCATCGGCGCTCCTTCCCGCGCTCCTTCAGGTCTCACGCGTGCATCGTCAGGCGCTGCCCGAGATCCATGTCGCGGCAGACGTCGACGGTCCTGCCGGAACGGCCCGAGGCGAGCAGCGTGAGGATATCGCCGGGGTGGTCCAGGTCGAACGCGAGCTCGCGGCGCTCGACGGTCGACACCGGCAGCCCCTTCGTCTGCGCGAGCGCGAGGTGCCGCTGGTAGGAGTCCGGTCCGAACCGCGCCTGGATCGCCCGAGGCGGCCGGCGCAGGAGCAGGTTCGTGCCCGACCGGTCGGCAGAGGGCGCGATCACGACGGTGCCGAGCGTGTGGAGGGCCGCCGTCAACGTGTCGGCGGTGAGTAGCGGCAGGTCGCCCGGTACGACCGCCAGCGCATCGACCTCACGCTCCTTGGCGAGCACCTCGGCCTGACGGATCGCCTGCGAGAGCGGGCCCTTCTCCTCGGGGATCGCCGAGGCGCCACGGCGGGCGGCGATCTCGAGCACTGCTTCGTCCGGCGAAACGACCCACGTGTCCCAGCCCGCGACCGCGAGCGTCGAATCCAGCACGTCCTCGAGCATCGCGAGCGTCAACGCCCCGCGCTCGAGCGGGGTGAGCTCGGGTGCGAGCCGCGACTTCGACTTCGCGAGCGCTTTGACCGGGATCACGACGACCCGCATCCGTTCAGGCTACCCTGCGGCGGCCGCGCCCACGGTCGATAACATCCGCGCTCGAGAGGAGGGCGCGCTGGAGCCCTGGTACCGGATCGCGAAGGCTGCCCTGCTGCCGGCGAACAAGCTGTGGTTCAACTGGCGGCTCGAGGGAACCGATCGGATCCCGCCCACCGGTCCGGTCATCGTCGCCGGAAACCACCTCAGCTACCTCGACCCGTTCGCGCACGCCTACTTCGTGGTCGAGGCCGGCCGCCGCCCCCGGTTCCTCGCCAAGCGCGAGCTGTTCGACAACCGGTTCACGGGGATGGTGCTCCGCGGCGCGGGCCAGATCCCCGTCGCACGGGGGACCGGCGACACCCAACCGCTGCTGGCGGCCGCGGACGCGCTCGAACACGGCGAGGTCGTCGTCATCTACCCCGAGGGCACGTCGCAGACGGCCGATCCCGACTTCCGGCCGACCGGCGCCAAGACCGGCGTCGCGCGGCTCGCGCTGATGACCGGCGTTCCGGTGTTGCCGGTCGCCACATGGGGCGGACAGTACGTCTGGCGGAGGTCCGGCCGCGAGAGCCTGAAGTTCGGGAGGCCAATCTGGGTGCGGGCCGGTGAGCCGCTCGACCTCGCAACGAGCGGGGCGGATCCGGCCGACCGCGACGCGACGCAGGCGCTGACCGACGAGGTCATGTCGGCGCTTTCCGGGCTCGTCGACGACATGCGAGCCGGATACCCGAAGGCGTGGCGCCGGGGGTAGGCTGGGCCGATGACCCGGCGCGACGACCTCGGCTTCGCCACGCGCGCGATCCACGTCCCGAGGCCGCCGACCGAGCAGGAGACGCCCAGCGTTCCGATCTTCCAGACGTCGACGTTCCGGTTCGACACGTCGGAGGACTACGCGGAGACGATCGCCTTCCGTCGCCCGGGGTACACGTACACGCGCGGCTACGGGAACCCGACCCTGTTCGCCTTCGAGCAGACGATGGCCGACCTCGAGGAGACGGAGTCCGCGTTCTCGTTCTCGTCCGGGATGGCGGCGATCCACGCGCTCGTCACGACGCTCGCCTCGGCCGGCGACCGCATTGTGGCCAGCACCGACCTGTACGGCGGCGCGTACTCGCTGTTCACCAAGGTCCTGCCGCGGTTCGGCGTGACCGTCGACCTCGTGGCGCCGAACGATCTCGACGCCGTTCGGGCCAAGCTCGACGGCGCGTCCCTGTTCTACGTCGAGACGATCGCCAACCCGACCGCGTCCGTCGCCGACCTCGACGCACTCGGCGCGATCTGCGCCGACGCCGGCGTCCCGTCGGCGGTCGACAACACGTTCGCGTCGCCGTACCTCTGCACGCCGTCCGCATACGGCTTCGACTACGTCCTGCATTCGACGACGAAGTTCATCGGCGGCCACAACGACCTGACGGGCGGTGTCGTCTGCACCACGGAGGACGGGATGCGGCGGCTGCGCGAGACGGCGATCGATGTCGGCGGCACGATGGCGCCGCTCGAGGCGTGGCTCTCGCTGCGAGGGCTCGTCACGCTCGAGCTGCGGATGCGCCGTCACACCGACAGCGCGCAACGGATCGCCGAGTACCTCGAGGCGCACCGGCAGGTCGAGCGCGTCTGGTACCCGGGGCTCGCATCGCATCCCGATCACGAGATCGCACGCAGGCTGCTGCCGCGCGGATGCGGCGGCGTGCTGTCGTTCGAGGTCGAGGGCGGCGTCGAGGCGGGCGTGCGGCTGTGCGACGCGCTCGAGCTCGTCTGGATCGCGACGAGCCTGGGCGGCGCGCACTCGCTTGTCGGGCACGCTGCCTCGACGACCCATCGGCAGATGGATCCCGAGGCGCGGCGCGCGGCCGGCATCGCCGACGGTCTCGTGCGCCTCAGCGTCGGGCTCGAAGACCCCGACGACCTGATCGCCGATCTCGACCGCGCATTGGAGAGGGCGGGGGGTTCGGGGGGCTCAAGGAGCGAGCGCGAGCGCGCGAGCGTTAGCTCTCCGAGGGAACGATGAGGCGGCGCGTCGTCGTGTTGTTCGGCGGCCGGTCGGCGGAGCACGAGATCTCGGTCGTGTCGGCGCGCTCGGTCGTTGACGCGCTGGACCCCGAGCGGTACGAGCCCGTCGCGATCGGCGTCACCAAGGACGGCCGCTGGCATCTCGTCGAGGGAGGTCCCTCCTCGCTGGCGTCGGGCTCGCCCCGGAGCGCCCTGCCCGCCGTCACCGACGCGTCGGGTCCGGAGGTCGCGCTCGACCAGGAGCCCGGCGCCCAGGCGCTCGTCGCCCCCGACGGCGACCGGACCGAGATCGACGTCGTCTTCCCCGTCATGCACGGCCCGTTCGGTGAGGACGGCTCGATCCAGGGGTTCCTCGAGATGGCCGGCGTTCCGTACGTCGGCGCCGGCGTGCTCGGATCGGCCCTCGGGATGGACAAGGCGGTGCAGAAGGTGCTCTTCCGTGCCGCCGGCATCCCCGTCGTCGAGCACGACGTCGTGCATGAGCGCGACTGGGAGGAGGACCCGCAGGCGGTCGAGGCGCGGGCGGCGGACCTCGGCTACCCGCTCTTCTCCAAGCCGGCCACGCTGGGCTCGTCCGTCGGCGTCGTCCGCGTCCGGGATCTCGCCGGCCTGCGCCCAGCGCTCGAGGAGGCGTTCCGGTACGGCCGCAAGGCGGTGCTCGAGGCCGCCGTCGAGGACGCGCGCGAGGTCGAGGTCGCCGTCCTCGGCAACGACGACCCGGTCGCGTCGGTCGCCGGCGAGATCGTTCCGAAGGGCCACGCCTTCTACGACTACGAGGCCAAGTACCTCGACGAGCACGGCGCCGAGCTGCTGATCCCCGCGCCCCTCGACGAGGCGACGCACGAGGAGATCCGGCGTCTGGCAGTCGCCGCGTTCGAGGCCGTCGACTGCGCCGGCATGGCGCGGGTCGACTTCTTCGTTCGGCCAACCGGCGAGATCCTGCTGAACGAGATCAACACGATCCCGGGGTTCACGCAGATCTCGATGTATCCCAAGTTGTGGGCGGCGTCCGGCGTTTCGTATCCCGAGCTCATCGACCGACTGATCGAGCTCGCGATCGAACGGCACGAACGCGAACGCAAGAAAGGGACCGGCGTCTGAGCGCAGCGCGGCGGAGGTGACCCGCCGCGCGATCGGTCCTACAGGTGCACCACCGGGCAGGTCAGCGTGCGCGTGATGCCCTCGACGGACTGGATGCGCGCGACCACGAGCTTTCCGAGCTCGTCGACGTTCTTGGCCTCGGCTCGGACGATGACGTCGTAGGGACCGGTGACATCCTCGGCCTCGGTGACCCCGTCGATATCCCGGACCTCCTTGGCGACGTGCGCGGCCTTGCCGACCTCCGTCTGGATGAGGATGTAGGCGTGGACCACCGCTGACCTCCCTTAGCAGCTGGTCGCGCGATGCTAGCCCTCCCCGTTGGTCGCGACAAACGGTCCGTGGCCTCGCGCACGGTTCGGACCCGCCGGTCGCCCGGCCGTACGATGGGCCTATCGTGACCAAGCGCAAGAAGAACGAGGGAGCGGGCTCGTTCCTCGACGCGGTGCGACGTGTTCGAAAACCGATGCCGCCGCCCGAGCGGGTCGTGGCCGACCGCCGCCGCCGGATGCTCGAGGAGGAGGCGCGTCGCGAGATCGAGGAGGCGCCACGGCCCGGCGAACCGGACGAGCGCTGATCTTCAGCGATCGCGCCGAGGCCGGCACCCGCCTGGCCGAGGCGCTCGGCGATCTCGCGGGAACCGACGCCGTGATCCTCGGCATCCCGCGGGGTGGCGTGCTCGTCGCGGCGGAGGTGTCGCGAGCGCTCGGGCTCCCGCTGGACGTCGTCGTCCCCCGCAAGATCGGCGCGCCGAGCAATCCCGAGCTCGGCATCGGCGCGGTCGCGCCCGGGGTCCGCGTCCTCGACGCCGCCATGATCCGCAGGCTGGACGTCGGGCCCGCGTACCTCGAGCGCGAGATCGCGGCGCAGGAGCGCGAGATCGAGCGCCGCTCCGCGGCCTACCGCGGCGGCCGGCCGAGCGCCGACATCGCGGGCCGGACCGCGGTCGTCGTCGACGACGGCGTCGCCACCGGAGGAACCGCGGTTGCCGCGTTACGGTGGGCGCGCGCCCGCGGGGCGCGCGAGGTGGTGCTCGCCGTGCCGGTCGCCCCCGCGCAGGCCGTGCCGATGCTCGCGCGCGAGTGCGACCGCATCGTCGTCCTCGAGACGCCCGAGCCGTTCACGGCGGTCGGCGAGTGGTACCGCCGGTTCGGGCAGGCCTCCGACGCCGATGTCGTCGAGGCGCTGGGCCGGCGGGCCGGCGACTGACGTCGGACGAGCTCACCGGAACCGCTCAGCCCGCCGCGGCGACGATCTCCTTCGACAGGTGCGGGAACTGCTCGAGGTGCGCCCGGCGCTCGGCCCTGAAGCGCTCGACGAGGTCGCGATACTCGTCCATCCGCCCCTGCGCCTCGTACAGGCGGCGAGGCTGCAGCAGCTCCGGGTCGTCGAGGCCGGGCACGGTCGTGGCCACCTGGTACCCGAAGTCGGGGTCACGCGTCCACGAGATCGTTGCCTCGGCGATCGCCTTCACGACGGCCGAGGAGTGCGGGATCTTGACCTTCTTCGAGCGCTCGTCGCCCTCGCGGCCGCCCACCCGTCCGGTGTTCATCAGGAACGTCTCGATCGGATGCGAGTTGAGGAGCTCGAGGATCCGGTTGCCCTGCAGGCCGTGCGGCATCGGGAAGAACGGGTTGGTGCCGGGGACGCGGAGGAACTTGCCCTCCTCGGACTTGCCGCCGGCGCTGGTCCCTGTGGTCTCGCCGAGCATGAAGTACGCGGCGGCCTGCTCCTGCGAGAGCTTGGCGACCGCGGGGATGATGTTCTCGTTCCAGTTCAGGATCAGCAGGTAGTCGACCGTGCCGACCTCGCGCGCGTCGCGGTAGCGGCCGAGCGCGTCCATGCCGAACACCGCTCGCCCGTTCTTCGTGTACGAGGTCTGGAAGAAGTTCACGGCTCCGGTGTCGTCCTGGTACACGTTCTCGAGGTAAGCGTCCGGCTTCACGACGGCGTTGTAGATGTTCGGCTCGAAGTCGGGGTCGAGGCTGAACGTCTTGGCGAAGCACCCGTTCTCGGTGCCGTACGTCTTGCCGCCCGGCATCAGCGCGACGAAGTCGTCCTGCACCGGCAGCGAGTCGTTCTGGGTGGTGAACGTCGTCGTCGTCTTGCCCGTCCCGGACAGCCCGATGATCAGGAAGACCTTCTCGCCCGCGTCCGTCGGGATGACCTTGCAGCCGGCGTGCAGCGACAGGCCGCCGCGGTCGTAGACGATCCGGTTCCACATCCGCAGCCCGCCCTTCTTCGACTCGCCGAAGTAGTCGGAGTTCAGTACGCGTGTGACGCCGTTCTCGAGGTCGACGGCGATGCAGCGCTCG
>DATAEU010000016.1:0-53493 GCA_036257835.1 Actinomycetota bacterium
GGGGTCGCTGCGGCGGAGGCCGGCCGCAACGCGGTGTTCGCCGCTCGGCTCGCCGCCGCCGGGATGACCGGGCCGGCCGAGCCCTTCGAGGGCGAGATGGGCTACGTGCATCAGCTCCTCGGCGGCACGATCGACCTCGGCGCGCTCTCGGGGATCGAGCGGCGGGAGCCGCCCCGCGCGATCCTGGGGACGTATGTGAAGCGGTGGCCCGTCGAGTACCACGCCCAGAGCGCCGTCGACGCTGCGTTGCAGATCCGCGCCGAGCTCGGCGAGCGCGCGGCCGAGCAGATCGCGGCCGTCCGGATCCGGACGTTTGACGCGAGCTACCAGATCATCGCGAAGGACCCGGAGAGATGGGACCCGATGACGCGCGAGACGGCGGATCACTCGCTCCAGTACATCGTCGTCGCTGCGCTGCTCGACGGCGCCGTCACGCCGCGCACGTTCGAGCCGTCGCGCTTCCGCGACCCGGGGATCCTCGCCCTGCTCCGAGGCGCCGTCGCCGTCGAGGAGGACGCCGAGCTCTCGCGCGGGTATCCCGACGGCATCCCGAACCGGATCACCGTCCGAACGCACGACGGCCGCGAGCTCGAGCGCGAGGTGCGCTACCCCAGCGGCCACGCTCGGAACCCGATGAGCGACGACGCGCTGTCCGGCAAGTTCCGCGCGAACGTCGGCGGCCGGTGGAAGCCCGACCTCGCCGACCGCGTGGAGGAGCTCGTCGGGTCGCTGTTCGACGCGGCGACCGTCGCTCCGCTGGCCGAGGCGTTGGAGACGTGGACGTGACGTGGCTGACGGAGCGACCCTCCGAAGCGGCGGGCGACCGGCTTCGCGCCCTTCTCGATGAGACGGTGGCCGCGCCCGGTGTGTTCAACGGGCTGACGGCGTTGCTTGCCGCGGCGGCGGGCGCGCCGGCGCTGTATCTTTCCGGCGCCGCGTTCTCGGCGAGCATGGGGCTCCCGGACGTCGGGCTCTTCACGCGCGAGGAGCTCGTGGATGCCGTGTCGCAGATCGCCCGCGTGGTGTCGGCGCCCGTCATCGTCGATGCCGACACGGGGTTCGGCGGCCCCCTCGAGGTCATGCGGACGCTCCGCGAGCTCGAGGACGCTGGCGCCGCGGCGATGCAGATCGAGGACCAGCTCGATCCCAAGCGATGCGGTCACCTTGCCGGCAAGCGGGTGTCCAAGCTCGAGGCGATGCTCGAGAAGGTGCGCGCGGCCGTCGCGGCGCGACGGTCCACACTGATCATCGCGCGGACGGACGCCCGCGCGACCGACGGGTTCGACGAGGCCGTCCGCCGCGGGCGAGCGTTCCGCGAGGAGGGCGCCGACGTCGTGTTCCCCGAGGCGCTGGAGACCGAGGAGGAGTTCGGCGCGTTCGCCGAGGCGGTCCCGGGTCCGCTCCTCGCGAACATGACCGAGTTCGGCAGGGGGCCGCGGCTCGACGTCGCCCGGCTGCGCGAGCTCGGGTACGCGATCGTGATCTTCCCGGTATCGGCGGCGCGCGTGGCCGCGCAACAGGTGCGGTCGTTCTACGTCGAGCTGCTTCGCGACGGCACGCAAGCGAGCTGGCTCGAGCGGATGCTGACGCGCGACGAGCTGTACGACCTGATCCGGTACGACGACTACGCGGAGCTCGACCGCTCGGTCTCGCGAGACGAGCCGTAGCGTTCCGCCGCCAGCCGGCGGCCCACCTCTCGCGTGACGTCGAGCAGGTCGCGGACATCGGCCTCGGTCGTCCGGAAGTTCACGAAGCACGGCCGCAGGTACACCTCGTCGTCGATGAGCGCCGACGACAGGTACACCCGCCCGTCGGCCTGCAGGGCCCGGGCGAGCGCCTCGTTGTGTTCGTTCACGTCGCCGACGCCCTCGGGCACGTGACGGAACGGGACGATCGAGAGCTGCGGCGGCGGGCCGAGCACGTCGAATTCGGGGTCGCTCGACGCGAGGTCGTACAGCAGGAGCGCCTCCGCCAGGTTGCGCTCGATCGCGTGCCGGAACGCCGGCGCCCCGTGCGCGCGGAACGCGAGCCACGCCTTCAGCGCGCGGAACGGCCGCGAGTACTCCAGCGTGATGTCGACCGCGTGGAGGTCGTGGCGTTGATGCGGCAGGTAGCCCTCCTGGTGCGCGAACGCGTTCGCCAGGTCGTCCGGGCGGCGGACGAGGACCACGCTGCACGCCTTCGGCAGGTACAGCCACTTGTGCGCGTCGACCGAGCACGAGTCCGCGCGCCCGAGCCCGGCGAACCGCTCGCCGGCCGTCGACGTGGCGGCGGCGGGGAGCCCGTACGCGCCGTCCACGTGCAGCCACACGCCCCGAGGACCGCAGACGTCGGCGAGCTCGCCGATCGGATCGATGGCACCCGTCAGCGTCGTCCCGGCGCTCGCGACGACGGCGACCGGCGTGACGCCGTCGGCGGCGTCGCGGTCGATCGCCTCGGCGACGGCATCGGGGCGCAGCCGTCGCCGTGCGTCGATCGGGAGCGCGCGGATGTTCGAGGAGCCGAGTCCGAGGATCTCGACGGCGCGGGTGATCGAGTAGTGCACCTCGCGTGAGCAGTAGATGGCCGCGCGCCTCCCATGCATGCCGTGGATGCGCGCGCCGGGGAGCGCGCGCTCGCGCGCCGCCGACAGGGCCGTCATGTTGCTGATCGCCCCGCCGCTGGTGAACGCCCCCGCGACTCCGCCGTCGAACCCGACGAACTCGGCGACCCACCGTACGGCCTGATGCTCGATCACGGTCGCGGCGCCCGCGTCGACCGCGAGGTTGATGTCGTAACACGCGGCGAGCGCGTCACCGATCGCGCCGATCTCGAGCCCACTCGAGCCGATGAACGCGAAGTACCTCGGCCGTGGCTGCGCGATGCTCTCGTCCAGAATCCGCGCGGCGTCGTCGAGCACCTCGTCGACGGGAGACGGCTCCTCCGGCAGGGAGGCGCGGAGCAGCGCGCGCACGCGGTCGTCGAGCGGCGGCTCCTCGGGACGGAACCGGTCGAAGCTGCGCCAGGCCTGCTCGATGAGCTTCGCCGCGCGCGCGAGCGCCTCCTCGCGGGGCGCGTCGAGTCGAAGCGCCGGCTCTCCGGTCCCGTCCATCGGAACGGATGCTACCCCGCGCCTTCCGGGATATCGTGCGCGCGATCGGATCAGGGAGGTGTGGGAACTCAAGCAGGGAGCGCGGATGCGCGAGCGGTAGTTCCGGGGAGGTCCCCCACGAGGAGATGCAGATGCGGTTCGACGGACGCGTCGCGATCGTGACCGGCGCGAGCTCGGGGATCGGCGAGGCAACGGCGCGGCAGCTCGCCGCCGAGGGCGCCCGCGTAGTGGTCACCGGCCGGCGCCGAGACGCGGTCGAGCGCGTCGCCCTCAAAACGAGCGGGGTTCCGGTCGTCGCCGACGCGGCCGACACCGCGCACGCGACGACGGCCGTCGGGGAGGCGATCCGCGTGTTCGGCGGCGTCGACGTCGTGGTGTCGAACGCGGCGATCGGGGACGGCCGCGCAGTCGCGGACGTCGACGACGAGGGCTGGGCGCGGACGATCGAGTCGAACGTGGGGGACGCGATGAGGATCTCGCGGGCGGCCATCCCGTCGATGCTCGAGCGCGGCGGCGGGTCGATCGTCTTCGTGTCGAGCGTGCTCGGTCTGTTCGCCTCGACGGAGTCGGCAGGGTACGGCACCTCGAAGACGGCGCTGATCGGGCTCGCCCGCTCGATCGCCGTCGACTACGGTCCGCGCGGTGTTCGCGCGAACGTCGTCTGCCCCGCGTGGGTCTCGACGCCCATGGGCGATCGCGCGATGAGAGCGCTCGCGTCGTCGCGCGGTGGATCGCTCGAGGACGCGTACCGCGAGGCGACGCGGCACGTGCCGCTCCGCCGCGCCGCCGCGCCCGAGGAGATCGCGCTGTGCATCGCGTTCCTCGCGAGCGACGACGCGTCGATCGTCACGGGCGCGGTCCTCCCGGCGGACGGCGGGCAGACGGCCGTCGACCTCGGCGGAATCGTGTTCGATCGGCTTGAGCAGGGATAGCGCGGCCCGCTCGCGCCGGTCGAGCGGCGCGACGTGCGGCTCGTGGGACGATACGGACCACCCCAGACCGGAGGCGCCGATGCAGACCACGAACGAAGAGCGGACCCCGCGTGCGCCCGTCGCGCCCTACCTGGCAGTCGGGTTGTCGACGGTCGTCCACGGTGTGGGCAGCCGTGCGGACATCATCCAGAACCTCGACATCGTTGAGGACGCGATCCACGCCGCCATGGGGATCATCTCGATCAACATGCCGGTCAAGCTCATCGCGCTCGCCGAGGGCGCGCTGACCGGGTTCACCGACGAGGCGTTCGACGTCCCGCACGTCACGGCCGCGCGCGACCTGTTCATCGACATCCCGGGTGAGGAGGCGGAGCGGCTGGCCGGCCTCGCGAAGGCATACCAGACCTACCTCGTCGTCCAGTGCAAGGCGCGGTGGCCCGAGGTGATGTCGGACCGCTACTTCAACACGCTGTTCGTCATCTCGCCCGCGGGCGAGGTGGTCCACAAGGCCGCGAAGAATCACCTGTGGTGCCGCGAGCGCTCGTGCACGCCGCACGACGTTTACGACCGGTGGGTCGAGCTGTTCGGCGACGGGATCGAGGCGTTCTACCCGGTGCTTCGAACCGGCGACATCGGGAACCTGGGCACGATCTGCTGCTCCGACGGCGAGTACCCCGAAGCGGTCCGCGCGCTCGCGTTCAACGGCGCCGAGGTCGTGTACCGGCCGAGCGAGGCCGTCCCGATGACCAACGTCGGGTATCCCGGTGGCGGGACATGGATGCTGCAGAACCGCGCGCACGCGCACTTCAACAACGTCTACGTGATCGCGCCGAACGTCGGTCCCGTCTACCTCCATCCGCGGATGCGGCATCCCTACGACATCGCCGGTGGGCAGTCGCACATCGTCGACTACCTGGGGAACGTCGTCTCGTACTCGCCGTCCGGGTTCAACACGTTCGTCTCGGCGATCGTCGACGTCGAAGCGCTCCGTCAGTTCCGCGTCATGAACCTGAACTCCAACTGGATGAAGGACCTGCGCACCGAGGTCTTCCGGCGCATGTACGAGGTACCGATCCACCCGAAGAACCTGTGGATGGAGAGCGACCCGGCGTCGCACGCCGAGGTCGATGAGGTCTACCGAGCGAACATCCGCAGGCTGATCGAGCGCGGTTCCTTCACGCCGCCTGCGAACGCGTTCGAGGGCGCGCGGTACTTCCCGATGGATCCCGACCTCTCTCCCTCCGAGGCGTGGAAGCAGGCGCGCGAGCTCTGGCGCGAGTCGGATGACTGACCGCCCAGGGCGCCAGCCCGCATGACATCGGTCCGCCTTGTCCTCGTGCTCAGCGAGAACTGGACGATCGTCGGCGGGTGCGACCTGCCGCGCCTCGTTGACATTGCGGCACAGGCCGAGGACGCGGGGTTCGACGGCGTGATGCTGAGCGAGCACGTCGTCCTCGGGCGCGGCGCCGACGCCGATGGCGTGCCCGAGAACCCACGCGAGTACGCCCTGCCCGGCAACCAGGATCCGTCCACGCCGTGGCCGAGCTCTCTCGTGCTCCTCTCGGCGATCGCCGCGGCGACATCGAGACTGCGGCTGATCGCCGGCGCGGTCATCGCGCCGCTGCGGCACCCGCTCGCGCTCGCGAAGGACCTCGCCACGCTCGACCTCGTCTCGGGCGGTCGGCTCATCGTGCAACCCACCGTGAGCTGGCATCGCGCCGAGTACGAGGCGCTCGGCGTGCCGTTCGAGGAACGCGGCCAACGGCTCGACGAGCACCTCGCCGTGTGGCGCCGGGCGTGGGAGCCTGGCCCCGTTTCGTTCGAGGGTGCGTTCTTCCGGTTCTCGAGCGTCTTCGTCGAGCCGAAGCCGTTCGGTCCCGCGGGACCACCGCTGTGGTTCGGCGGCGAGCGGCTCCACGACCGGCTCGTGCACCGGATCGTGGAGCACGGCAATGGGTTCAACCCGCTCGGGCCGCCGTCGAGCGGGGACCTCGACCGGCTCGCCCGCGCCATGGCGGAGGCCGGCCGCGACATCGCCGGGCTCGAGTTGGTCGGCGGGACGCGGGCGTCGTTTGCCGGTCCGGACGACCTCGGCGACCTCGGCGAGGCGCTGTCGACGGTGCCGGGGCAGGTCGACCGAGGCTTCACGACGATCTGCGTGAAGCCGTCGCAGTTCATCGACGACGCCGACCACCTCCCGTCGTTCTGCCGCGAGGTCGTCGAGCGCGTCGCGGCACTCCTCGGCTGAGAACACAAGTCCCCGGGGAGGCCCTCCGCGCACCCCGGGGACGACCCGGGTCACGTGATCTGGGGAGCCTCCGACAGCTCGGGCAGGGCGCGGCTCGCGACCATCCGGCCTCGCACCGCGAAGCCGATGACGATGCCCACCACCAGGGTGATGAGGACCGCCCACGGGATCTTGTTCGCCGGGTGCGGCACCTTGTAGATCGAACCCCAGAGCCCGCCGAGCGCCACCGCGCAACCCACGATCCCGGCGACGACGAGCGCAGCGCGGTTTTCCGCGTCCCAGAGCCCGCGGATCCCGCCGATCGCGACGGTCGCATACACCATCGCGAGCGCAAAACTTCCGTAGCCGGCGAGCCACGAGAACAGCGGGAAGTACTCCGGGAACAACACGCTCGGCGGCGCGCCGGGGATCGCGCGCGTGAGCACGCCGTGGCCGAGCCGCGTCCACACAACGACGATCGCGCACACCGCGACGGTGAACAGGATCGCGCCGGACGGCGTCCCGTATCTCTTCGAGACGCTCGCGAGCGGCGCCGGAAGCCGCCGATCGCGAGCGAGCGCGAAGAACCCGCGCGAGGTGGAAACGGCGGCACCCACGCCGACCGCCGTGATGTCGAGGATGACGATGAGCTGCAGGATCCGGTCGAACGTCACGGACCCGAACGCGCCCGGCGCGCCGAGCACGAACAGCGGTCCGGTCGCGATGCTCGCTCCCCATTTCTGTGCGTCGAGGCCGAAGCCGATGTCCTGCGCGTACGCGTTGATGACGTAGAACACGGTGACGATCAGGATCGACAGCAGGATCGCGCGCGGGATCGAGCGCTTCGGGTCCTCCGTCTCCTCGGCGACGTTGGCGGCTGTTTCGAACCCGACGAACGTCAGGATGCCGTACAGGATGCCATAGAAGATGCCCGACCAGCCGTCCGCGGCCGAGCTCGGCAGAAACGGCTTGATGCTGTTGCTGTCGCCGCCCGCTCCGCCCTTCGCGATGATGTAGAGCATGAAGCCGAGCACGACGGTCGCCGAGATCAGCGCGAGGGTGAGCTGTGCGCGGGTCGAGATGCGGACGCCGAAGTACAGCAGCGCGAAGATGATGCCGCAGTCGATCAGCCCCCAGACCCAGTACGGCGGCGCGCTCTTCCACCCGATGTCGTCGTGCAACAGCCCGTAGACGATGCCGCCGAAGATCAGCGGGATCGCCGCGGTCAGCGCCATCGTCCCCCAGTAGTAGATCCACCCCGCCCAGAAGCCGACCCGGTCGCCGAACGCGTGCGTGACGTAGTCGTACAGCGCGCCGGCCGCGTGGATCCGCCTCGCGTAGAGCGCGATGATCCACCCGATCGCCACAATGCCGACCGCGGTCAGGATCTCGGCGAACGGGGTCGCCACGCCGGCACCCTTGCCCGCGGCCCCGGCAGCGACGATGAGCGGCAGGATCAGCGCCGAGACGAAGACCGGCCCGGTGAAGCCGACCGATTGCGCGATCGCATCGACGAGCTTGAGTCGCGCCTTCCCGAGCTGTTCGTACGCGGCGGTGCCGCTGTCCTTCCGGTTGTCCACCGACGCCCTCCCTTCGTCGTGTCGATCGCCGTCACGCCGTCCAGCCGGCCTCGGGTCGCTCGAACCACACGTGCACCTGGCCGGTCCCGACCGAGGCCTCGTAGTCCGAGAACCGCTCGCCCGGCGCGGTGCACCCAGCACCGCCGACGGCCGCGATCGCGATGAGATAGTGCCCGAACTTGCCCTCGGGCGCGTGCTTGCGGTACTCGGGCAGGAAGTCGATCACGCCGCGGTGATCGCCCTTGTCCATCAGCTGGAGCACATGCTGATCGGCGTCGCGCGCCTCGGGCGTGATCACGTTCGACAGGTCGCTCGACTCGCGCCCGCGCAGCTGCTTGAACGGGAAGAATCGATGGGACAGCCCCCCGCTCGCGAGGACCACGACGCGGCGGTCGACCCGCTCGACGGCCTTGCCGAGCAGCTCGCCGAGCACCAGGAAGTCGTCGGTCTGCCCCGTCTGGTTGATGGCGATCGAGACCCACCGCTCGTCGCCGTGCAGGTACGACCAGATGTTCACGGTACCGTAGAAGATCGGCAGGTACGGGTCGTCGCACGCCAGGATCCACGTGTCGTCGCGGCCCTCGGCCTGCGCCGCGAGCGCCGTCGCGAGCTCGGGGTCGCCTGGCATGTCGTACGGGATCCCCGCCATGCCGCGCGGGAGCTCGTGGCTCGTGAAGCGTCCCCGCCGCCGCTCGTGGGAAGTGACGATGTGCTCGAACGTCGACTCCCAGTGCGTGTCGCACACGACGACGGTGTCGGGCTTCAGCCGGTCGAACACCTCGGCCTTCAGCCGCTTCAGCCCGTCGACGAGCGTGATCTCCCTCCCGTCGTTGATCTCGAGGCGGACCTCCTCGGGAAGCATGATGGTCGGAACGTGCGAGACGAGTCCCGCGCCGACGATCTCCCCCATCCCCCGGCTCCTTTCGATGCCGCCTACGACCGCCACCCGGTCGGCGCGGTGCAGACGTTCTTGACGTCGGCGTAGAAGTCGAAGCTCCACGTGCCGCCCTCGCGCCCGATCCCGGAGTTGCGAGCGCCGCCGAACGGCGCGCGGAGATCGCGCACGAAGAACGAGTTGACCCAGACGGTGCCGGCGACGAGCCGCTCAGACACGCGCCGGGCGCGCTCCCGGTCGCCCGTGTAGACGATCGCGGCCAGGCCGTACGTGGTCGAGTTGGCCAACGCGATCGCCTGCTCCTCGTCGGCGAACCGCTGGAGCGTGAGGACCGGCCCGAACACCTCCTGCGTGAGGATCTCGGATCCCTCGGGCGCGTCGACGAACAGCGTCGGCCGGTAGTACAGACCACCGAGTTCCTCGTTCGGCCCGCCGCCGATGACCGCCTTCGCCCCCGCTTCCTTCGCGCGTTGGACGAACCCGTCGACGCGCTCGAAGTGCTCGCGCGTGATCTGCGGCCCGAGGTCGGTGTCGTCCCGTCGAGGATCGCCCTCCTCGATCCTCGACGCCGCGTCCACGAGCCGGTCGAGGAACGTGTCGTACACGTCGTCCTGCACGAGGAGCCGCGTCCCGGCGAGACAGACCTGGCCGGCGTTGTCGTACTGGTTCACGGCCTGCTGAATCGCGGCGTCGAGATCGGTGTCGCCGAAGATCACGAACGGGGACTTCCCGCCGAGCTCGAGCGACACCGGCGTGAGGTTCTGTGCCGCCGCTGCGGCGACGAGCCTGCCGGTCGCCACGGATCCGGTGAACGCGATGCGGTCGACGTCGGGATGGGCGACGAGCGCGGCGCCGACCTCCTCCCCGATGCCCTGCACGACGTTCAGGACGCCGTCGGGCAGCCCGGCCCCCTGCGCGATCTCGGCGAGCATCGACGCGCTGAGCGGCGCCCACTCGGGCGGCTTGAACACCACCGTGTTGCCGGCCGCCAGCGCGGGCGCGAGGCGCCAGGTCCCGAGCATCAGGGGCGCGTTCCACGGTGTGATGACGATGGCGACGCCGCTCGGATCCCACGAGACGTGGTTCGTGTGCTCGCGCACCTCGAAGTCGTCGCGGCGGAGCTGCCGGAGCTGGTCGGCGAAGAAGTGGAAGTTGTGCGCGACGCGCGGCATCACGCTGTTGCGCATCGAGCGGAGTGTCGAGCCGTTGTCACGCGTCTCGACCGCGGCGAGCTCGGGGACGCGCGCCTCGATCCCGTCGCCGACCGCGTGGAGGATCCGGGCGCGTTCCTCCGGCGAGGTTCGGCCCCAGGTCTCGAACGCCCGGCGCGCGGCGGCGACGGCGGCGTTGGCCTCCCGCGCGTCGCCCCGCGCCACCCGGGCGATCACCGTTTCGTCGATCGGCGAGACGTCCGCGAACGCCTCGGACGAGCCGACCCGCTGCCCGCCGACGAAGTGGTCCGGCGAGACCTCGACGCCCTCGACCGTCAACGCCACGTGGGCCTTCGCCTCCTCGAACGGGCAGGTCGTTCGGGAGCGAACGGTATTGCCGCCCGCGAAGATGTGTCAAACGACTGTGCGCGAGCACGGGGCCCGACTCCGTACACTCGGTACGTGCGGTGGGTCGGTCCAAAGGATCGACGACGCAGTTCGAACTGGGAAAGACCCCGACGGCAGAGGCTCGTTCCCGTATGGCTGGCCGATGGAAGGGCGAGGACAGCGTGCTCGTCTCACGACGCGACGTCGAGGCGGCACGCGAGCGTATCGCGGGCCGGGTTCGTCGCACCCCGGTCCTCGAGCCGGGGCCGGGCGCGTTCGGGCTCGACGCGCCGGTCGTCCTCAAGCTCGAGCTACTACAGCACACCGGGTCGTTCAAGCCGCGTGGGGCGTTCAACCGGATGCTCGCGGCCCATGTCCCGGCGCCGGGCGTGATCGCCGCGTCCGGCGGCAACTTCGGTCTGGCCGTCGCCTACGCTGCGCGCGAGCTCGGTCACGCGGCCGAGGTGTTCGTCCCGGAGACCTCGCCGTCGGTCAAGTCCGAGCGGATCCGCGCGCAGGGCGCCGAGGTCCGCATGATCCCCGGCTACTACGCCGACGCGCTCGAGGCCTGCGAGCGGCGCGCGGCAGAGACCGGGGCACTGTTCATGCACGCGTACGACCAGCCCGAGGTCGTGGCGGGACAGGGCACGATCGGCGCCGAGCTCTCCGAACAGGTCCCTGAGGCCGACACGGTCCTCGTGGCGGTCGGCGGCGGCGGCCTCATCGGCGGCATCGCGGCGTGGTACGCGAGCGACGTCCGAGTGGTCGGCGTCGAGCCGGCCGCGTGCCCGACGCTCACCGACGCGCTCGCGGCGGGCCAGCCCGTCGACGCGCCCGTCGGCGGCGTCGCCGCGGACTCGCTGGGTCCGAGTCGCGCGGGCGTGATCGCGACCGAGATCGCGAAGAAGCACGTCGACCACGTCGTGCTGGTCCCGGACGAGGCGATCGTGCAAGCGCAGCGTCGGCTGTGGGACGACGTCCGTGCGATCGCGGAGCCGGGCGGCGCCGCGGCGCTCGCCGCGCTGGTGTCCGGCGGCTACCGCCCCGATGCCGGCGAGCGCGTCGTGGTCCTGGTGTGCGGGGCGAACACCGACCCCGCGTCGGTCACGCGCTGAAGAACGCCTCGAGCTCGGCCGTGGCGCGCCTGCGGAACGTCGTGCCGATCCGCTGGCGCTCGAGCGCCTGCTCGAGCATCTTGCCGGACTGCGGTATCGGATGACGGGCGAAGAACGCCTCGGCGTCGCGCTGCAGATCCGGCGTCGAGAGGTATCGCACCGCCTCTGCGACGTAGATCAAGCTCGCCGGATTGAACCGGCGCGTCGATTCCATCCAGTGCTCCTTGACGAACGCCCACGCGCGCTCACCGAGCTCGCGGTTGGCGACCGCGCGTGCCTGCACGAACGGGCCGTTCTGCGGGCGGATCGAGTCCGAGAGCGTCGCCGCGAGCGTGCGGTCGAGCAGCTCGGGGACGCGGAAGTCGGCGAGCGCGTAGAGGTAGCGCAGCTGCTGCTGCGGCGTCGGCATCCGCTCGCGGGCCGCGTCGAACCGGTCGTAGTCACCGGCGTCCCCGGTCGCGGCGACCACGCCGATGGCCGCCGCGGCGAGCGGTGGATCGACGCGGTCGCCCTCTCGCGCTCGCCGTTCGAGACCACGCGATCGGGCCATCGCCTCCTCGTCGTCGCCGAGCAGCGCGCTGGACGACAGCACGGCACCGCGGAGCGAGCGGCGCAGGTCGGGCTCGTCGCCGGCCGCCTCGGGTCCGAGCCGTGTCGCGATCGGGCTCAGCAACGCATGGGTCCATGCGTGGAGCCGCCGACGCGGCTCCACGTCGAGGAAGCGATCGAGCGTGCCGACCGAGGACAGGATGATCTGCCAGACATAGAGGTCGTCCTCGTCGCGCAGCCGCTCGAGGAACGCGAGGTAATCACGGATCGACACCGAGCCCGCGACGACGGCGGCCCACGTGTCGTCGACGACGCCGTACCGCTCGATCGGACGCAGGTGGTCCAGGTTGCTGGACACGCGATCCAGGAGTCCGTTGGCGTACCGCACGCGGACGAAGCTCGACTCGCCGGCGTTCGCGACCGCGAGCGCGCCCGGCTCGACGTCGACGGCATCGCCGCCGGCGCCCACCAACACGCGGTCGAGACCGTCCCCCGCGGCCCGCCGGACGAGCAGCGGCACGTCCCATCGCGTGCCGTCGTCGCCGTGCTCGTACCGGAAACGTTCCTGCGTGAACCGGAGCCGCCCGTTCGACGGCTCCACCGAGACGATCGGGTAGCCGCCCTGGAAGATCCAGCCGTCCATGATCCTGCCGGCCGGCTCGCCGGTCTCGGCCTCCATCGCGTCCCAGAGGTCGTGCGTCTCGGTGTTTCCGTACGCGTGCGCCTTCAGGTAGCGGCGGATCGCGTCGCGGAAGCGCTCGGGGCCGAGGTACTGCTCGAGCATGCGGAGTACCGCCGCGCCCTTGGTGTACGTGAGCGTGTCGAACATGCCGTGGGCGTCGTCGGGCGATCGCACCGGGTACTCGATCGGTCGGGTCGAGTCGAGCGCGTCCACGTCGAATGCCACCGAGCACGTCCGTCGGAAGCCCGACCACGCGTCCCAGTCGGCGCGGAACGCCTGCACCACGAGGTTCTCCATGAACGTTGCGAACGCCTCGTTCAGCCACAGGCCGTTCCACCACCGCATCGTGACGAGATCACCGAACCACATGTGCGCGAGCTCGTGCGCGATGACGCCGACGACCGCCTCGCACTCGGCCTGCGTCGAGCGCTCCGGATCGATCAGGACGTACGTCTCGCGGTACGTGATGAGGCCGAGGTTCTCCATCGCGCCGGCCGCGAAGTCGGGCAGCGCGATCATGTCGACCTTCTGGTCCGGATACGGGATCCCGTAGTACTCGGTGAAGAACCGGAGCGAGAACGAACCGACCTCGAGCGCGAACGACGTGAGGTCGCCCTTGCTGGGCACGTGCACGACGCGCAGAGGCACGCCGTCGACGTCGACAGGGTCGGTTATCTCGAGACGCCCCACGCAGTAGGCGACGAGGTACGTCGACATCGGCATCGTGTCGGCGAAGCGTATCCGCACCCGGCCCTCCCCCGCCGGCTCGCGCGCGATCTCCGGCGCGTTGGCCAGGATCGCGAGGTCCTCGTCCGCGACCAGGGAGATCGAGAAGACCGCCTTGAGGTCCGGCTCGTCCCAGCAGGGGAACGCCTTGCGCGCGTCGGTCGGCTCGAAGTGGGTGGTCCCGATGACGCGCTCGGTGCCGTCCTCGGCGGTGTAGGTGGACCGGTAGTAGCCGAGGAGCTTGTCGTTCAGCTCGCCGGCGAACCCGATGTGCAGGACGTGTTCGCCCGGCTGCAGCCGAGCGCCGAACCGGACCGTGAGCCGCTGGGTGTCCTCGTCGAGGTCGAGGGCCTCGGCGTCGATCCGCCGGCCGCCCGCCGGCGTGATCCACGCGGGTCCCACCTCGAGCTCGGCCGCGTTGAGGACGACCTCTGCCGTTGGCTCGTGCACGGTGATCGTGACGTCGACGGTGCCCGAGAACGACGACGACGCGAGGTCCGTGTCGACCTCCAGCGCGTACCGCGACGGCGTCCCCGTGCGCGGCAGGCGGTACCGCGAGGCGTCGTCGTCCGACATGCGTTCCGAGAGCCCGGCGACCATCCGCCTACCCGACCGGCGCGAGCCAGCTCGCGTAGCGCTCGATCTCGCCCTTCGTCGCCGCGAAGAACGCTCCCTGGATCTCCTTGGTGATCGGCCCGCGCATGCCCTCGCCGACGACGCGATCGTCGACCTCGCGGATCGGCGTCACCTCGGCGGCCGTCCCCGTGAAGAACGCCTCGTCGGCGTTGTACAGGTCCGTACGCGTCAGGTTCTCCTCGCGCGTCTCATAGCCCAGGTCCGTCGCGATCGCCATCACGGAGGCGCGGGTGATCCCGTCGAGGCACCCGGCGGAGATCGGCGGAGTGAACAGCGTGCCGCCGCGCACGACGAAAACGTTCTCGCCCGAGCCGTCGGTCAGGAACCCGGCCTGGTTCAGCATGATCGCCTCGTCATAGCCCGCCTTGAGGCTCTCGACCTTTGCGAGCACGCCGTTGATGTACTGTCCCGTCGCCTTCGCCGATGACGGCATCGAGTTCTGGTCGTTGCGCCTCCAGGACGAGATCTTCACCCGCACGCCTCGCTCGAGCGCCTCGTCGCCGAGGTAGGCGCCCCAGGGCCAGACCGCGATCGTCACGTTCACCGGCGCGTTGAGCGGGTTCACGCCCATCTCGCCGTATCCGCGGAACACGAGCGGGCGGACGTAGCACGAGGTCAGACCGTTCGCGCGGATCGTGTCCCTGATCGCGTCGCCGATCGCTTCCGGCGCGAACGGGATGTCCATGTGGTACAGCTTCGCCGAGCGGAACAGGCGCTTGACGTGTTCGTCGAGATGCCAGACGGCGGGGCCGTCCTTCGTCTCGTAGCACCGGATGCCCTCGAAGACGCCGCTGCCGTAGTGCACGGCGTGGGACAGCACGTGGACGGTCGCGTCCTGCCAGTCCACGAGCCCCCCGTCCATCCAGATCTTCTCGACCGGGGTGATCGGCATCGGAGCCTCCTCGAGCGTTTGGACGCCGGGCTCGAGGCCCGGCGAGCACAGGATAGCCGCTGGTTAGGCCACCGCAGAGGGCCGGACGTTAGCCGGCAGGCAGGTCGAACGCTCGCCAGACGATGTCGAACGCGACCGGCATCGGGCGATCGAGTGGCCCGAACCGGTCCTCGGCCCACGGGCGGACGACGGCGAGTGCGGCCAGGCGTGCCTCGTCCGGGACGGGCCACAACCACGAGTACTGGTTCTGCTCGATCCCTCGCAAGTAGTCGCCGAGCGACTCCTCGCGCTCCACATGCATCGGCGGCAGTTGCCGCGGCCGCATCCCGAACCGGCCGGCCGCCGCGTCCAGGGACTCATAGTCGTGCCACATCAGGCCGGCCGGGCGGAGCTCACGGCCGATCTCGGCGGCGAGGCGTGCCCGGACGTCGGATTCGGGACCCGCGACGGCACCGCCGATGTTGACGAGGAAGACGCCACCGCGACGCACGACCCGGGCCACCTCGACCAGCGCGTCCGGCCAGTTCGGGATCAGGTGGAGTACCCAGCGCGCGAACGCCGCATCGAACGCGCCGTCGACGAACGGCATCCTCGTCGCGTCCGCCTGGACGAGCGGGAACCGGGCATAGCCGCCCGCACGTTCGACCAGCCGCCCGAGCATCGGCATCGAGAGGTCGATCGCGGTGAGGCGCAACCCCGCCTCGCACAGACGCAAACCGATCGCTCCGGTCCCGGTGCCGATCTCGAGCACGTCGTCGCGCCCGACGAGCTCCGACGCGACGAGCTCCGCTTCGCGGCGCGTCTCCTCGCTCTCGGTCTCGCGCGAGGTGTCGTAGAACGAAGCCGCACGGTCGAACGCGACGGAGCGCGGGGGGTCGGCGCTCATCCCTTCGGGATGTCCTTCCTCGGGTCGACGAAGGGCAGCTCGTGCACCATCGCCTCGAGCGATCCGCGCGGCGACTCGATGCGAAGCGTCGTCCCGACCTCCGCGAGCCCGATCGGCACCCACGCGTACCCGACGTTCTTCTCGAGCCGCGGCGACCACGCGCCGGCGGTCACACGGCCGACCCGGCCGCCGTCCGCCACAACCGGCCAGAACTCGTTGAGCGCGCCCTCGTCGGTCATCGGCTCCCCGTGGATGACGATCCCGACGAGCTTGCGGTCGACACCCTCCCGGCTCACGCGGCGGAGCGCGTCCTTGCCGATGAAGTCCGCCTCCTGATCGAGCTCGACGAACCTCTCGAGCCCGGTGACGTGGTACGGGGTGTCCTCGACGCGCATGTCCGAGCCGTAGTTGAAGATCCCCGCCTCGATGCGCCGCGCCTCGCTCGGCGCGATCACGCGGATGCCGAACGGCTCTCCGGCCTGCATCACGCGCTCGAACAGGTCGTCGCCGCGCGCGCCGTCGCGCAGGTAGATCTCGTACCCGATCTCGCCCGTCCACCCGGTGCGCGAGACGACGACCGGGATGCCGTCGACCTCGGCTTCCGTGGACCAGTAATAGCGGAGGTCCCGGACGCGCTCGCCGAACAGGTCCGCGATCACGTCCTTCGACCGCGGACCCTGGACCTGCATGGGCGCGACCTCGGCCTCGTGGATCTCGACGTCGTAGCCGCGACCGGCCGCGAGGCCGGCGGCGAACAGCAGCGCGTCCGAGTCCGCCAGCGCGAGCCAGAACCGATCCTCGGCCAGTCGCAGGAGCACGGGGTCGTTCACGATGCCGCCGTCGGCGGCGGTGATCAGGACGTACTTGCACTGCCACACGCCGCACGACGTCAAATCGCGGCACGTCATGGCGTTGGTCAACTCGAACGCGTCCGGACCGCTGATCTCGACGCATCGTTCGACGGCGACGTCCCACACGGTCACGTCGTTCAGCAGCGCTTCGTACTCCGTGACGGGATCGTCGTACAGCGTCGGCAGCAGCATATGGTTGTACAGACCCCAGCTCGTGCAGCCGTAGCGCTTCGTCGCTTCGAAGTACGGCGACTTCCGGTACCACGGCTGGATGTAGAACGTGAACGTCTCGTTCGCCATCGACCCTCCGCTGTCTCCCGGCTCGCGTCGGCGCGATGCTACGCGTCGGCCGACCGGACGTGCGCGTGCTCGAGCGCTAGTTCGCGGCCGGATCGACCGGCATGGTCCGCAGCAAGGCGAACCTGCGGCCCTTCCGCCGGAGCACGCGCTCCCAGAGCCGGTCGGGCTCGGGGGTGAAGACGTCGTCCTCGGTGGCCTGCTCGACGATCCACGAGCCCTCCTCGAGCTCGGCCTCCAGCTGGCCCGGGCCCCACCCCGCATGGCCGGCGAACACGCGCGCACGGCGGACGCCGTCGCCGTCGCCCGGCTCGGCCTCCTCCGGCAGGAACCCGACCGAGCCGAACGCGATGACCCGCGCAACCTCCGGGTGCTCGAAGTCGGCGAGGACGACGGCGGCGGACGGCTGCACCGGACCGCCGAGGAACAGCGGTGCCTCGGGCTCGACGATCGGCGCGAGCGGCGGCGCGGCCTCCTCGACCGAGACCTCGGTCGCCCGGTTGAGCACGACGCCGACCGCTCCCTCCTCGTCGTGGTGCCCGATCAGGACCACCGTGCGACGGAAGTTGGGATCCCACAGGTCGGGACCGGCGATCAGCAGCTTGCCGGCGAACACCTCGCTGTCTTCCACGCCGCCATCATCCCAAGCGGATCGCTGTTACGACTTGGGGAGGTCCTTGCGCGGATCGACGAACGGAAGCCCGGTCGTCACGGCGGCGACCGGACCGTCGGGCGACCCGAGCTCGAGCTCGGTTCCGGCTCCGGCCAGCGCGATCGGCAACCACGCGTACCCGATGTTCTTCCTCAGCCGGAACGAGTGGCTCGCGCTCACCAGGCGTCCGACCCGGCGACCCTCGTGCGCGACGGGCCAAAAGTCTTCGAGCCACAGGCGGAACGGATCGCCGCCGATCTCGACGCCGACGAGCTTGCGCGTCACGCCCTCGGCGGCGATCCGCTCGAGCGCCGGCTTGCCGATGAAGTCGGCCGAGAACTCGACGAGCCGCTCCATCCCGGTGATCTCGAACGGGTTGTTCTCGATCGTCATGTCGTTGCCGTAATTGAAGATCCCGGCCTCGAGCCGGCGCTGGTCGCTCGGCGCGATCGGCCGGATCTCCCACGGCTCGCCGGCCTCCATCACCCGGTCCCACAGCTCCAGCCCGAACCGCGAATCCCGGAGATAGAGCTCGTAGCCAACCTCGCCGCTCCATCCCGTCCGCGACACGACGAGCGGGATGTCGCCGAGCACACCCTCCCAGCACCGGTAGTACCGCATGTCCGCGACCGCGTCGCCGAAGAGCGCGCGGATCACGTCCTTGCTCCTCGGTCCCTGGAGCTGCAGCGGCGAGACGTCGGGCTCGCGGATCTCGACGTCCATCCGGGCGAACGCCTGCACGCCCTTCGCGTAGAGCAGCGCATCGGAATCGGCGAGCGAGAGCCAGAAGTGGTTCTCTCCCAGGCGCAGGAGGATCGGGTCGTTCACGATCCCGCCGTCGGGCGCGATGATCGGCGCGTACTTGCACTGCCGCACGTCGCAGCTCGAGAGGTCGCGGCACGTCAGCAGCTGTGTGAACGCGAACGCGTCCGGCCCGGTGATCTCGACCTGGCGCTCGACGGCGACGTCCCACAACGTCACCTTCTCGAGCAGGTGCCAGTACTCCTTCTCGTCGTCGTCGTACAGCGTCGGGATCAGCATGTGGTTGTAGAGATCCCAGCTGGTGCACCCGGCCTCGACCGTTCGCTGCCAGTACGGCGACCTGCGGTACCACGACGCCGTGTAGAACGTGAACGAGTACGGCTCACGCATCAGTCGCGTCCCCTCCCGCGCCGGCGGCGCCCGCGGTCCTTCCGGATCTCGCGGACACAGTTGTACGCCGGGATGCCGCACACGCCGCCGCCGGCATGCGTCGCGCTCGAGCACTGGTACAGGCCGGCGATCGGCGTGCGGTAGTCGGCGTAGCCCGGCACCGGCCGCATGTGGAAGAGCTGATCGGCCGAGAGCTCGCCATGGAAGATGTTCCCGCCGATCAGCCCCCACCCCTGCTCCATGTCGTACGGGCCGATCACCTGGCGCGCCACGATCGACCCCTTGAACCCGGGCGCGACCCGGTCGTACTCGTGGACGACGCGGTCGGCATACGCTTCGAGCTCGTCGCGGTGCGGCTCCTCGGACCAGGTGTGAGGCACCCACTGGGTGAACAGCGACACCACATGGGCGCCGGACGGCGCGAGCGAGGGATCGAGCGTGGTCGGGATCACCCCGTCGCTGAACGGCCGGGTGGCCGGCCTCCCGTGCCGCGCCTCCTCGAATGCCGTCTCGAGGTAGTCGACCGAGTGCGCGATCTCGAACCCCCCGCTGAAGTCGGTCCAGTCGGGCGCGCCGGCGACGCGCGGGAGCTTCGAGACCGCGAGGTTCACCTTGACGACCCCCGAGCGGCTCGACCAGCGCTCGACGTCGTCGACGAACTCCGGCGGCAGCTGGGTCCGATCGATCTGCCGCAGGAACGTGATCTGGGGGTGGCACGCCGTGATGACGATCGGCGCGAACACCTCCTCGCCGTCGTCGACCACGATTCCGATCGCTCGCCCGTCGCGGATCATCACGCGGCCGACCCTGGCGTTCGTCCGGATCTCGGCGCCGAACGAGCGCGCGCTGGCCTCGATCGCCGCGGCAACGGCGCCCATCCCGCCCTCGGGGACACCCCAGGACCCGAGCGTGCCGTCGCCGACGTCGCCGATCGAGTGGTGCGCGGCGACGTACCCGGTGCCCGGCTCGTACGGACCCGCCCACGTGCCGATCAGGCCGTTGATCGTCATGACGGCGCGGATCGGATCGGATTCGAAGAAGCGCGCGGCGAGGTCGGCGATTGACATCGTCATGAGGCGCGTCACCTCGCCCACGGTCCGGACGTCCAGCCCACGGAACCGCCATGCCAACCGGAGCTGCTCGAGGAGGTCGCCTGGCCGCGTGGAGCCGATCTCGGGCGGCGTCATCATCAGCAGCGGGCCGAGGACCGCGGCCAGCCCACCGATCCACGCGTCCCACTTCTCGATCGCCTCGGCGTCGGCCTTCGAGAACTTCGCGAACTCCTCGTAGTTCTTCGCGTTGTCCTCGTACTGGATCAGCACGCGGCCGTCGTCGACCGGCATCACGTACGGACCGACGGGATGGACGCGGTACCCGTGTGCCGGCAGCCGGAGGTCGCTGATGATCCGGTCCGGCATCAGGCTCATGACGTACGAGAGCGTCGTGACCTTGAACTCGGGGTGCTCGGGCCAGGGCTTGTCCGTCGCGGCGGCGCCGCCGGTCTTGTGGCGCGCCTCGAGCACCACGACCCGCGCCCCGGCCTTCGCCAGGTACGCCGCCGCGACCAGACCGTTGTGGCCGCCGCCGATCACGGCCGCGTCGTACCGGTTCGCCTGCACCGTGCCTCCCGACTGCGACCGGATCGAGCCGGAGCTATCGAACCACGGAGTTGAACGCTCGTTCAACTCGCGCCTCGGCCGCCGGCTCGGGGAGCCACCGCAGCAGGGGGAGCAGGATCGCCGCGCCGACGAGCGCGATCGCGCCCGCGATGCCGTACGTGCCTCGCGGGCCGGCGCTCGGCTCGACCGCGGCGCCCAGCACGAGCGCGAAGGACAGCCCGGTGTGCATGACGGTCTCGAACGCGCTGACGACACGCCCGCGAACGACATCCGGCGCCCGCCGCTGCAGGAGGTTCTGCTCGATCACGAGCGTCGGCCCGTCGGCGATCCCGAACACCGCCACCCATGCCACGGCCACCGGGAACGCCGGCGCCAGCCAGACGCCGAAGCCCGTGACCGCCAAGCCGAAGCTGCACACGACGAGCCACCGCCCCTCGGTCTCCTCGGTCGCCCGCCGGCCGAGCATCGAGCCGAGGATCGTCCCGGCGCCCCACGCCGCGGTGAGCATCCCGTAGCCGAACGACCCGGCGTGGAACGTCTCGGCCAGCGCGGGGTCGGCGACGAGGGACATCCCCATCCCGAGCAGGAAGACGAACCAGCCCATCGCCATCGTTCGCAGCACGCGGTCGCGCGCAACGAATCGGAAGCCGGCGAGCACGCCCGCGTGCTTCTCGGCGTCCTCGGCGCGACGGTCCGGATCGGAGAACCGGCCGCGGACCGACGAGACCAGCAGCACCGAGGCGAGGTACGACGCGGCGTTCGCCACGAACACGACCGGCGCCCCTTGCGCGGCGACGATGAGGCCGCCGAGGAGCGGACCGAGCGTGATGCCGGCGGTCCGCCCCATCGAAATCAGGCTGTTCGCCCACGACACGTTCTCCACGCCGGCGAGGTTCGGGATCGCGGCGGCGGATGCCGGGAAGAAGGGCGACTCGAGCAGCGACGCGGCGAACGCGAGGGCGAGCAGGCCGGCCGGCGACCGAACGCCACTCATCGCGAGCCAGCACCCGGCCGCGCCCGACTCACCGAGCATCATCACCCGCCGCCGATCGAAGCGGTCCGCGACCGCGCCCGCGACGGGTCCGAAGAATCCGATGACGCCGAACGTGAGCAGCATCGTCGCGGCGAGCCACATGGACGAGTGCGTCCGATGCCAGATGGTGTAGTTGAGCGCGGTGCTCGCGCCGAACGTCCCCGTCAGCGAGACGACACGGCCGAGCGCCAGGCGGCGCACGGCGGTACGGGGCGGAGTGAAGGACCGCTCGCGATCCCGCTCCGCCCCGCGCATGCCGCTACCCCACGACCTCGACGGACGCGATCTCGGCGCCGGACTCGACGGTGCCGAGCGCCCGCTCGGCTCGCGAACGCCGGGTCATCCGGACCACCGGCCAGAACACGAGCCCGCCGACGATCGCGGTCGCGCCGCCGATCAGGTACACGTGCTGCGGCCCGACGATCCGCAGGACCTGGCCCGAGAAGACCAACGCGAGCGCGTACGCGACCATCACGACGAACTCGACCGCGGCCATCACGCGGCTCCGGACGACGTCAGGCGTGCGCCGCTGCTGGATCCCCTGGTCGGCCACGATCCCGATCGCGTCGCCGATGCCGGCGAACAGCGTCATCGCGAGGATCGGCGCGAACCAGGGCGATACGCCGATCGCCGCCGTCGCGAACCCGACGAGCAGCATTCCGAGGAACAGGGCGCGCGGCTCCTTGTCCTCGTCCAGCCACCGGCCGGCGAACGACCCCGCGACGGAGCCCGCGCCCCAGAACGTGATCATCAGGCCGAACCCAACCGATCCGGCGCCAAAGCGCTCGGCGAGCGGGACGTCGGCGACCATCACGAACCCCATACCGCCGATCATCACGACGTATGCGAGCGTGAGATATCGCAGGACGCGATCGCGCGCGATGAACCGGAACCCCGCGCGCAGGCCGTGGTGCTCGTGGTGTGCCTCGGTCGAACGCTCGTCCGAGAACCGGCCGCGGACGGTCGCGACGAGCGCCGCCGAGATCGCGAACGAGATCGCGTTCACGCCGAACACCCACGACGAGCCGATCACCGGCAGCAGGATGCCGCCGATCGCCGGGCCGACCGTGATCCCGAGGTTCTTGCCCAGCGACACGAGGCCGTTCGCCCACGAGAGCCGGTCCTCGGGCACGAGGTTGGGGATCGCGGCGCCCGACGCCATCCAGAACGGCGTCTCGACCACCGCGGAGGCGAACGCGAACCCGAGCAGCCACGCGGGGTCGCGGACGAGGGCCATCGCCGCGAAGCACACCACGCCGAGGAGATCCGAGACGATCATCACGCGTTTGCGGTCGAACCGGTCGCCGATCGCGCCGGCGAACGGGCTCACGAAGCCGTTCACGCCGAACGTCAGGAGCAGCGTCGCGGACAGCCACGTCGCCGAGTGCGTCCGCTCGTACACCGTGAACATCAGCGCGGTGTACGCGGCGGCGCCGCCTGCGATCGAGATCAGGCGCGCGACGGCCAGGCGCCGGACCGCGGATCGGAAGGGTGTCGAACGGTTCATGACGCGACTCCTGAAGGGCTCGGGTGATGCTTGAGGGACGGGGATCTGCGGCCGCGCGCCGGGCGGTGCGCGACGTCAGGCCGTAAAGGCCTTGATCGGATCGATCCCCGTGAGTCGCCTCATGACCGGGCGAGTGTAGCAGCGGCTTTCGCGGCAGGGCAACGGTTCACGACGTGACGTTCGTCACCTCACGACGAACGTCAATCGGGAAGGACGATGTGGATCGGGGTGTCGTACGCGCCGATCTCGTGTGCGATGCGCTCGGTGACCTCGCCCGGGACCGGGCTGTCCAGCGTAAGCCCCATCAGCGCGGTCCCCCCGCTCGAGCTGCGACCAACGTCCATCGTGGCGATGTTGATGTTCGCCTCGCCGAGGATCGTGCCGACCCGGCCGATCACGCCCGGGCGGTCCTCGTACGCGAAGAACAGCATGTACCTGGCCGGCGCCATCTCGATGTCGTAGTCGTTGACCTGCATCACGCGCTCGGCGTTGCGCTTGCCGTGGAGCGTCCCGCCGACGCTGACCTCGCCGTGGTCGGTCTGCGCGCGGATCGCGAGCAGGTTCACGTAGTCGCTCGAGACGGTCGAGCGCATCTCGCTGATGGCGATCCCGCGCTCGGTCGCGATGATCGGGGCGTTCACGAACGAGACCGGCTCGTGGACGACGCCCGAGAGCACGCCCTTCACGATCGCCAATGTGAGCGCGCGCGTGTCGGCGTCGGCGATCCGCCCCAGGTACTGGCACTCGACGGATCGGACGGCGCCCCGAGCGAGCCCGGTGATGATGGCCCCGAGCTTCTCGGCCAGGGGCAGGAACGGGCGCACGAGCTCGGCCACCTCGGCTCCGGCGGAGACGTTCACGGCGTGCGGGACGAACTCCCCCTGCAGCGCGAGACGCACCATCTCCGCGACCGACGTGCCGGCCTTGTCCTGCGCCTCGGTCGTCGACGCGCCGAGGTGCGGCGTGACGACGACCTGGTCGAACGTGAACAGCGGGGACTCGGTGGTCGGTTCCTCGGCGAAAACGTCGAGGGCCGCGCCGGCAAGGCGGCCGTCCTCGATCGCCTTCGTGAGCGCCTGCTCGTCGACGATGCCGCCGCGAGCCGTGTTGACCAGGCGCGCGCCCTCCTTGACGAGCGTCAGCTCACGCTCGCCGATCAGCCCCTCGGTGTCGGTCGTCCGCGGGAGATGGATCGAGATGAAGTCGGCCTGGACGAGCAGCGCCTCGAGCGAGGGCATCAGTTCGACGCCCATCTCCTTGGCCCGCTCCTTCGGGACGTACGGGTCGAACGCGATGACGCGCATGCCGAAACCCGCCGCCCGCTGCGCGACGAGGGCTCCGACGCGGCCGATGCCGACGACGCCGAGCGTCTTGCCCTGCAGCTCGACGCCCTGCCACTTCGAGCGCTCCCATTTCCCGGCCTTCAACGCGGCGCTGGCCTGCGGGATGTTCCGCGCTTGGGCGAGCAGCAGCGCGAACGCGTGCTCGGCCGCGGAGACGATGTTCGACTGCGGCGCGTTCACGACCATCACGCCGCGCCTCGTCGCCGCATCGACGTCGACGTTGTCGAGCCCGATTCCGGCGCGCGCGACGACCTTCAGGTTCTCGCCGGCCTCGATTACCTGCGCGGTCACCTTCGTCTGCGAGCGCACGACGAGGGCGTTGTAGGGCGCGATGTCGGCGACGAGGTCGCCCGTGGCGAGCTCGGGACGAACGTCGACCTGGAAGTCGCGGCGGAGCAGCTCGAGCCCGGCCTCGGAGAGCGGCTCGGTGACGAGGACGCGCATCAGGCGGCCTGGGCGAACACGCCCTCGGCCGCCGCGACGGCCGCGCCGCGCTTGACCGGATACCCGAGCGCATCGAGCGTCATCTCGAGCGCCGCGAGGCCGCGGATCATGTCGAGCCGGTCGTAGTAGCCGAGGTGCCCGATGCGAAAGACCTTGCCCTTCAGCGGCCCCTGCCCCGGCGCCAGCACGATCGCGTGGTCGGCCCGGATCCGCGCGCAGATCGCGTCAGCGTCCAACGGTCCCTCGGGGCCCTCGGGGGCGCGGACCGCCGTCACGGTCCACGCCCGCTCGACGTCCTCGCCGAACAAGTCGAGCCCGAGCGCGCGCACGCCCTCCTTGATCGCGCGCGAGAGCAGCGCGTGCCGCTCGAACGCGGCCTCCGGTCCATCCTGGAAGTACAGCTCGAGCGCCTTGTGGAGTCCCTGCACGACGGAGATCGCCGGCGTCCAGGGATTCTCGGGATCGGGCAGCCCATAGAACGTCTTGTAGGTGCCCCAGTCGAAGTAGAACCTCGGGCTGGTCGCCGTTCGCTGCGCCTGCCACGCCCCATCCGAGATCGCGACGAACGCGAGTCCCGGTGAGGCCGAGAGCGCCTTCTGCGACCCGCTGACGGCGACGTCGATCCCCCACGCGTCCATGTCGAAGGGCACCGCGCCGAGCGAGGAGACCGCGTCGACCAGGACGAGCGCGCCCGCGTCCTTCGCCGCTCGGACGATCGGCTCGATGTCGTGCACCACGCCGGTCGAGGTCTCACTATGGGTGAGCAGGACCGCCTTGACCGGCTGGTCGGCGAGCGCGGCGGCGACGTCGGCCGCCTTCACGCTCTGGCCCCACTCGTAGTCGACCGTCCGGACTGTGAGCCCATACGCGCGCGCGAGCTTCGCGAAGCGCTCGGAGAAGAAGCCGGCGAGAGGGACCAGCACCTCGTCGCCCGGCGAGAAGCAGTTGGCGATCGCCGACTCGAGCCCGCCGGTGCCGGACGACGTCATCACGATCACGTCGCCCTGGGTCTTGTAGAGCGTCTTGAGCTGCTCGGTCACCTCGCGAAGCATCGACCCGAACCCGGGGCCGCGGTGGTAGACGAGCGGAGCCGCCTGCGCGAGCAGCACCTCCGGCGGGATCGGCGTCGGGCCGGGTGCCAGGATGATCTCGGGCCTGTCCATCGGCGGTCACCCCTGGGAACGCTCGAACGGTACGGCGAAGCCGGGCGCAGACGTGCGGAGCGGCCAGGGTATCAGCGCGCCCTGACGGCTACGAGTCCGGTTCAGATGCGGAGGCTGTGCTCCACGTCTTCGGACTCGGAGTGGACGGCCGCGGATGGGAGGTCGTCGCGGAGGCCGCGGCGACGGCGTTTGATCGCGCGGGCGAGGCGCTCGCGCGCGGCGACCTGACGCTTGTGCTGCTGGTTCAGATCGCACGGGATGTGCGTGATCTGGGGGAAGATCATGCCGACCCCTTCGGCAGGAGTGTGCGCAGGTCGACCTCCGGATCCTCGAGCTGCTCACGCGCGGGCCGCGCCTTGGCCGAGATGAGCTTCATCGAGCGACGCACGTCCTTCGGTCGGTTCATCGCGAACGTGGAGAGCAGCTGCCCGTCCTTGAGCAGGAACGCCGCGAACCTCCGCTCCTCCATGTTCCCACGGATCACCATCTCGTCCCAGGTGAAGGCGAAGCCGGCCATCTGGATGTCGGCGTCGTACTGGTCCGACCAGAACCAGTGTGCATCGGTGAACGGTTCGTTACGCCCGAGCATCGATCCCGCCACGTGCGCGCCCATCTTGAGGGCGTTGTCATAGTGCTCGACACGGACGGGACCGAACACCGGGTGGTCGTGTCGGGCGACGTCGCCGACCGCGAAGATGCCCGCGACGTTCGTGCGCAGCGCCGCGTCGACGAGGATCCCGTTGTCGATCTCGATCGCCGATCCCTCGGCCACCTCGGTCACGGGCTCGACGCCGATGCCGACCACTGCGAAGTCGCCCTCGATCGTCCTGCCGGTGGTCGTAACGAGCGCCTCGAACCGGTCCGTGCCCTCGAAGTGGTCGGCGCCGGTCCCGAAGTGCATCTCGACGCCGTGGTCGCGGTGGAGCCCCTCGAGGACCCGGCCGAGCTCGGGGCCGAGCACCCGCTGCAGCGGCGTCTCGGCGAACTCGACGACCGTGACGTCGAGGCCGAGGTGACGCAGCGACGCGGCGACCTCGGCCCCGATGAACCCCATCCCCACGAGAACGGCGTGCGTCCCCCTCTCCGCGGCGTCCGCGATCGCTTGCGCCTCGGCGGCCGTTCGGAGCGAGAACACGTTCTCGAGGTCGATGCCCGGGATCGGCGGACGCCGGTTCCGGCTGCCGGTCGCGATGAGCGCCTGGTCGAACCGGATACGCTCCCCGCCCTCCAGGATCACCGCGCGCTCGTCGCTGTCGACGCGCTCGGCGCGCGTGCCGAGCCGAAGGTCGATGTCGTGCTCCGCGTACCAGCCGTCGGGCCGGAGGATCCCAGCCTCGAGGGGCTGCTGGCCTCGGAGGAACTCCTTGGACAGCGGAGGTCGCTCGTACGGCGCGACGGGCTCGGCGCCGATCAGGACGATCGTGCCGTCGTAGCCCTCCTCGCGGAGTTGTGCGGCGGCCGTCGCGCCGGCCTGGCTCGCGCCGACGATCACGGAAACCGGCATCCGATCGTCGCGCCCGCTACTCGACCGAGACCTGCAGCTCGCCGGCGTCCTCACGGACGTCGAAGACGTCGACGGGGTCGGTCGCCGGGCCCTCGAGGACCTCGCCGGTCACGACGTCGAACTGGCTGCCGTGGCACGGGCACTCGATCGTCGTGGCGTCGAGCTCCCCCTCCGAAAGCGAACAGCCCTGGTGCGTGCACGTGTCGTCGAACGCCCGCAACTCGCCGCCGAGGTTGGCGATCGCGACCTGCCGCTCACCGACCGAGTAGGCGGTCACCTCGCCGTCGGACACGTCCCCGGCGTCGGCGACCCGAACCCAGTTGGCCATCCCGAAGTCCTCCTTACGCCCTCGCGCGGAACCCGGCGTGAAGCATACGGGCCGGTCGCCTGGACGTTGGCGCGTTCGGATCGTATCTCGGGTCGTGCACGTGCGTGGTCAGCCGCCCGCGGCGCGGCGTTCCAGGAAGCCCGGGGTGAGGTAGCCGATGCCGACGACGAGGTAGAGGCAGAACAGGATCAGGAAGCCTTCGCGGAAGCCGATCGGCAGCATCGCGGTGATGAGCGCGCCGGCCACCCACGATAGCTGGAACAACACCTCGTAGCGGACGAACACGCGACCGTGCGCGCCGCCGGGCGCCAGCTGCTGCATCAGGCTCTGGAACGCCAGCCGTCCGAGCTCGCCCGTCATGCCGACGAGGAGCGCGAAGACCGCGAGGACAGGCAGCGCGTTCCACGCGAACGCGATCACGGCGCCCATCGCCGCGCCGGCGACACACGCGATGACGACCGCCTCCTCGCGGAGCGAGGCCGGCAGCCGCGGGGCGACGAGATCGCCGGCGAACGCGCCGATGGTCGCGGCACCGCCGAGCACCGCGAACCACCACGCCGGCTCGCCGCTTCGGCGGAGCGCGAACGCGAGCAGGAACAGGAGGAACCCCGACGCGGCGCGCAACCCGGCCGCTCCGATCGCCGGCGCGCGGAGCTGCGGGATCGAACCGCGCGGTCCGACGGCCGCTCCCTCCCTCGACACGCGCGGGTGCGGCAGCCGCTGGTTGAGCAGCGTCCCGATCGAGTACACGACGACGGCGCCGACCAGCACGGCCGCCGTCCCGCCGAACTTCAACAGCAAGACGCCCGGGATCGAGGCGAGGACGACGCCGAACACGGCGATGCGGCCGAGGCGGGCGTTCGCGCGGACGAGCGCCTCCTGTGGCCCGGCGTACGCCATCGTGAGCCCGTTCTTCGTGATGGCGTGGATCTTGGAGAGGACCAGCAGCAGGAACGCGAGCGGGAACAGCAGCAGCGAGCCGACGTTCCGCGCCGCGATCAGCGCGACCAGGGCCCGGCCGGCCGCGGACGACAGCGAGATCGCGCGGCGTGGACCGGCCCGGTCGAGCAGGGGCACGAGCAGGGGGCCCGCGACCGCGAGCGGCGCCATCGTGAGCGCGAGGTACAGCGCCACCCGTGTCTTCGCCTCGCCGACCGGCACGTCGAAGAAAACCGAGCCCGCGAGCGCGATCGCGACGAGCGCGTCCCCAGCGGCGCTCGCGAGATGCACGAGCGCGTACGTGTCGAGCGGATCGTCCGAGACCCACAGACGATGCAGCGGGCGGACGATCAGCGACTCGAGCATCGCGACGACGCCGAGCAGCAGCAGCTGCCACCACGGGTACCGCTTGGGCTCGCCCTGCTCGACCCGCACGCGGCGGCCCCGGGCGGTCAGGACCCCGACAGCCGCTGCCGGAGGATCTGCTGGACGACCTGCGGGTTCGCGGAGCCCCGCGACTTCTTCATCACCTGACCGACGAGCGCGTTGATCGCGCCCTCCTTGCCGTTCCTGAACTGCTCGACCGGGCCGGGGTTCTCGGCGATCGCCTGCTCGGCCCACGCCCGGAGCTGTCCGGTGTCCGAGACCTGCCGCAGTCCCTTGTCGTCGACGATCTGCTCGGCCGGCTTGCCGGTCGCGACGACCTCGTCGAGCACCTGCTTGCCGGCGGTCGCCGAGATCGATCCGTCCTCGACCAGGCGGATGATCGCGCCGATCTCGCCCGCGTCGAGCTCGATGTGCTCGAGGTCGATGCCGCGCTCGTTCGCGACGCCGACCAGGTTCTGCGTGATCCAGTTGGCGACCGCCTGACCCGACGCGCGCTCGCTCGCGCCGAGCGTCTCGTCGAACAGCATCGCGAGCCGATCGTTCGCGACCAGTGTCGCCGCCTGCCCGCGCGTCAGGCCGTGCCGATCCGCGTAGCGGGCCCGACGGGCGGCCGGAAGCTCGGGCAGCGAGGCGCGGATGTCCTCGATCCACTCGGCCGGCGGGTCGAGCGGCGAGAGATCGGGCTCGGGGAAGTACCGGTAGTCGAACGCCTCTTCCTTCGAGCGGAGCGTGTGCGTCCGGCCCGTGTTCTCGTCGAAGTGCCTCGTCTCCTGCGTGATCGGCTGTCCCGCGTCCAGGAGTTCGCGCTGGCGCTCCTCCTCGTACCGGAGCGCACGCTCGAGCGAGCGGATCGAGTTCAGGTTCTTGATCTCGACGCGCCTCCCGAACGCCTCGCTCCCCGCCGGCCGCGTCGAGACATTCGCGTCGCAGCGGAGCGAGCCCTCCTCCATGCGCACGTCGGAGACGCCGAGCGCTCGCAGGATCGAGCGGAGCTCGGTGAGGTAGGCGCGCGCCTCGTCGGGCGAGCGCATGTCGGGCTCGGAGACGACCTCGACGAGGGGGACACCCGCGCGGTTGTAGTCGATCAGCGCATAGTCGGCCTCGGCGATGCGGCCGGTCGTCCCGGCGTGCGACGTCTTGCCGGTGTCCTCCTCCATGTGCACGCGCGTGATGCCGATCTCGCGCATGGCCTCGCCGACCTCGATCGTGAGCCGGCCGCCGAGGCAGATCGGCAGGTCGTACTGGCTGATCTGGAAGTTCTTCGGCATGTCCGGATAGAAGTAGTTCTTCCGGTGGAACAGGGAGTGCCGCGCGATGTCGCACTCGAGCGCCAGCCCGATCTTGATGATCGACGCGATCGCGGCCACGTTCGGGACGGGCAGCGAGCCGGGATGACCCAGGCACACCGGGCAGACATTGGTGTTCGGCTCGGCGCCGAACTCGTTGCGGCACCCGCAGAACATCTTGGTCAGGGTCGAGAGCTCGACGTGGCACTCGAGCCCGATCACGGTCTCGTAGCCGGCCATCGGCGCTGAGCCTACCCGACGCCCGTGGCCGCCTCGGCGCTCGCGGTCGCGCCCCGCGTCGCACGCAGGAACAGCACGGCCGTGAGCGCCCCGAACGTCGCGACGACGGCGAACGTGCCCGCGAGGCCGAGGAACCGGACGCACGGACCGACCAGGGCGTACCCGATCGGTCCCGCGATCGTGTTCGCCGTGAGGATCGGCGTCAGAACCCTCGCACGGAGATTCGCCTCGACACGCGTCGTCAGCAGGGTGAAGGCGGGAGCGTTAGCGCTCGGGATCAACAGCCCCTCGGCGGCGAGGACGGCGCAGACGCCGACGGCCGGCATCGGCACGATCAGGACCGCAAGACACGTCGCGATCCAGACGATCGCGAAGCGGGCGAGGCGGGCGGGCTCGACCTTCGCGAGCGCGCGATAGGACACGACGGCGCCGGCGAGCAGGCCCGCCGACAACGACGTGAAGAGCAATCCCGCAACCCGCGGGTCCGCGCCGTACCGATCGAACGCGAGCACCGGCAGCGACGCGAACAGCGGCGGCGCCCAGAATCCGGAGAGCACGACCACGACGGCCAGCGACCGGAGCATCGGATCGGCCAGCGCGTACCGTAGCCCGGCGAGCATACCGTCCGCGGCGCCCTCGTCGTCGCGCACGCGATGCACGACGCGGACGAACGCGAGCACGATCAGGAACGACACCGCGTAGGACGCCGCGTCGATCCAGAGCACGTTGAGCGCGCCGATCGAGGCGATCAGCACGCCGGCGACCGCCGGCCCGACGAGGCCGGCACCGTTCCGGGCGCCCTCGACCACGGTGTTCGCCTGGGCGACGCGCGCCTCGTCCTCGCCGACCACCTCCGGCAGGATCAGCCGCTGGCACGCGAGATACGGCGTCGTGAAGACCCCGACACCCCGCGACGAGGGCGAGCAACACCGGGAACGACAGGACTCCGGCGTGGTGCAGCATCGGGAACGACGCCAACAGCGGCGCCCGAGCCAGATCGCAGACGAGCATCGTCCGGCGTGCGCCGTAGCGGTCGACGATCGAGCCCGCCGGGATGCCGAGGATCGCCGTCGGAGCGACCTCGACCGCGAAGACGATGCCCATCCGCGCGGGCGAGTGCGTCGTCGTGAGCACGAACCACGGGAGCGCGAGCCACGTCATCTCGGTGCCGACGGAGGACAGCACCTCGGCGAGGGCGATCCCGAGTACCGACGGGGTCCGCCACACGCCGCGGATACGCGGGTCCGTCGAGGCCTCGCTCACGTCGACCGACGATAGCCGTCTCACGGAAAGCGACGCTCGGTCGTTCCCCATGATCGAGGATGCCGGCACACCCCGACGACCGCGAGCGGCCGACCACACCCACCGTGTGGGCGGCGCTCGTGACCGTCTACATCGTCTGGGGCACGACGTACTCAGCGATTCGGATCGTCGACCAGACGTTGCCGGCGCTGCTCGCGGCGTCGGCGCGGTTCCTGATCGCCGGCGCGCTGATGTTGGCGTTCACGATCGGCCGGGGCGACGTCGACGTCGACGGCGACCGGCCGGGCAGCCGGCAATGGCTCGCCGCCGCGATCATCGGGACGGCGCTGTTGCTCGGCGGCAACGGCGGCGTCGTCTGGGCCGAGCGCACCGAGCCGTCGGGCCTCGTCGCGTTGATCGTCGCGCTGGTGCCGCTGTGGATGGCGTTGCTCGACGCGGTGGCCCTCGGGCGCCGACCAAGGCCGCAGATCGCGCTCGGCCTGCTGCTGGGGTTCGCCGGCGCGGCGCTACTGGTCGGGACCACGGCGAGCGGCCGGATCCCGCTCACCGGTCTGCTGTTCGCCGTGGGCGCGTCGATCTCATGGGCCTCGGGCTCGCTGTACGCGCGGAACGCGCCGCTCCCTCGCCGGCCCTTCGTCGGCATCGGGATGGAGATGCTCTGCGGCGGCGCCGGGCTGCTCGTCGCGGGCGTGCTGGCCGGCGACCTCGGCCGGATCCATCCGGAGCGCATCTCGCTGGCCTCGGTGCTCGCGCTCGCCTACCTCATCGTGTTCGGGTCGTTCGCCGGATTCGCGTCGTACGTGTGGTTGCTGCGGAACGCTCGGACGCCGCTCGTCTCGACGTACGCGTACGTGAACCCGGTCGTCGCCGTGGTCCTCGGGTGGGCGCTCCTCGACGAGTCAATCTCGCTCCGCACGGTGATCGCCGGCGCGACCGTGCTGGCGGCCGTCGCCATCATCGTGGCGAGCCGCGAGGAGCCTTCGTCGCCGGAGGCGACCTCAGGCGGCGAGCTCGCGGAGGACCGTGGGGACCTCGGCGAACGCGATCTCTCGCTCGAGGGCGCGGGCGACGCGCAGGACCATGGACTCGCCGAGCGCCGGCGCGGCGACCTGCAGGCCGACGGGTAGTCCCTTCTCGTCCAGGCCGCACGGGATCGAGACCGCCGGCACGCCGGCCAGGTTCGCCGGGATCGTGAATACATCCGACAGGTACATCGCGAGCGGGTCGCCGGTGCGCTCGCCGATCCTGAACGCCGTCGTCGGCGACGTCGGCGAGATCACGGCGTCGAACGACTCGAAGGCGCGCTGGTAGTCGCGGATGATCAGCGTCCGGACCTTCTGCGCCTGCCCGTAGTACGCCTCGTAGTACCCGGCCGACAGCGCGTACGTCCCGAGCATGATCCGCCGCTTGACCTCGGCGCCGAAGCCGGCGCCCCGCGTCTTGGTCATCATCTCGATCGAGTCCGACCCGTCGACGCGCAGCCCATAGCGCACCCCGTCGTACCGCGCGAGGTTCGACGACGCCTCCGACGGTGCGATCAGGTAGTAGGCCGACAGCGCGTACTCGGTGTGCGGCAGCGAGACCTCGCCCACCGTCGCCCCCAGCCCCTCGAGGTGATCGACCGCCGCCTGGACGCGGTCGCGGACGCCGGGCTCGACGCCCTCCCCGAACGCCTCGGCGATCACGGCGACCCGAAGGCCGCCGACGCCGTCCTCGATGCCCTGGGTGAAGTCGCGCGGCTCGGTGTGCAGGCTCGTCGCGTCGCGCGGGTCGCGGCCGGCCAGCGACGACACCATGACCGCCGCGTCCGTCACCGAGCGCGTGAGCGTGGACACCGTGTCGAGCGAGGACGCGAACGCGACGAGGCCGAACCGCGAGATCAGCCCGTATGTGGGCTTGAACCCGACGACGCCCGAGAGCGCCGCCGGCTGGCGCACCGAGCCGCCGGTGTCCGTTCCGAGCCCCCACACCGCCTCGCCCGAGGCGACCGCGGCCGCCGAGCCGCCCGACGAGCCGCCGGGCACGCGGTCGAGATCCCACGGGTTGCGCACCGGGCCGAACGCCGAGTTCTCGTTCGACGAACCCATCGCGAACTCGTCGCAGTTGGTCTTGCCGAGCAGGACGGTCCCGGCCTGCGCCAGCCGCGCCCAGGCAGTGCTGTCGTACGGTGGCACGTACGTCTCGAGGATCTTCGAGCCGCACGTCGTGCGCACACCCTCGGTGGCGAACACGTCCTTCAGCGCCACCGGGATGCCGCTCTGCGGCGCCGGCGATCCGCCGTTCGCCCGGCACTCGTCGATCCGCCGAGCCTGATCGCGCGCGAGCTCGGGGGTCGGGGTGAGGAACGATCCGAGCCGTCCATCCAGGACGTCGATCCGCGCGAGGCACGACTCGGTGATCTCGATGCTGGACGTCTCGCCGGCGCGGAGGCGAGCGGCGAGCTCGACCGCGGTGAGATCGCAGAGCTCCGGCACGATCACTCGACCTCGGCGATGCGCGGGACCTTGAACCGATCGTCCTCGCGCGCCGGCGCGTTGGCGAGCGCGGCCTCGCTCGGGATGGAGCCGATCGGCACGCCCACCTCGTCGGGGCGGTACACGTTCGACAGCGGGATCGCGCGCGCCGTCGGCGTCACGTCCTCGGTCGCCACCTCGCCGATCTTCGCGGCGTGCTCGAGGATCGCACCGAGCTGTTCGCGCAGCCGAGTCCGCTCCTCCTCGGTCAGCTCCAGCCGTGCGAGCCGCGCGACGTGCTCGATGTCGATCTCGACCGGCATGGGGCGAAGTCTAGACCCGGGCCTAGTCGTGATCGGGGACGAATCCGTGCGGGACCTGCTCGCCGGGGGCGGGCTCGTGGACGAGGCCCGGACCGATGTCGTCCGGCGGGGGAACGTCCAGCCGGCCCGACGCGAGGAGCGACAGCATCTCGACACCGACCTCGACCGGATCGATGCTTCGCTGAACCGAGCGGATGAACTCGCCCTGCGCGTCGCGCTCGGCGAGGTCGATCTCGAGCGGGTCCGCGGCGGTGCCGTGGCGATCGAGCACCAGCCGGACCGTCGGCCGCGCCAGGAGCCGCTCGTCGTTGCGGATGACGACGCCGATCTCACCGCTCGAGACCTGTACGAGCGATCCGACGGGAAACACGCCGAGCAGGCGGACGAAGGTCCGCACCACGCGCGGGTCGTACGAGCGCCCGGCCCCCGCCTGCAGGAGGCTGAGGGCCTGCCGGCGCTCCTCCGGCTTGCGGTACGACCGCTTGCTGGTGAGGGCGTCGAAGCTGTCGGCGACGGCGACGAGCCGAGCCGGGAGCGAGGGCGACCGATGTCCCGACAGCGACGGGTAGCCCGAGCCGTCGTACGCGGCGTGATGCTCGAGCACGACCGACACCGCCGGGTGCAGCGGGTCGCGCGTCGTCACGAGGATGAGGCCGGCACCGTCGATCGGATGGCGGCGGATCTGACGCCACTGCTCCTCGTCGAGCGCGCCGTCGTGCTGCAGCACCTCCTGCGGCACCTTGACCTTGCCGACGTCGTGCAGCAGCCCGCCGATGCCGAGGGCGATCGTGCGCTCTCGCGGAAGTCCGATCGCCCGCGCCAGCGCGAGCGTGAGGATGCACACGTTCACCATGTGGTGGTACGTGTACTCGTCGTACGACTTCACGGTGGTGAGCAGTAACGCCTGTGCGGGATCGTCGGCGATCAGGTCCGCGAGGTGCTCGGTGAGGCGGACAGTGGCGTCGAGATCGGCCGGCCGCCCGGCGAGCAGGCGGGCCGCGGTCTGCCGGAGCAGCTCGAGTCCGCTGGCGTAGTTCTGCAGGAGCTCGTTGAACCCGCCCCGCACCGTCGCGGGCGCGTTCGGCCCGGCCCGGTTGATCGAGATCGCGCGCAGCTCGTCGCGCGCCGTGAGGTCGCCGGCAACGAGCCGCATCAACGCGTCGGCCTCGACCTCGTCCACGCCGTCGAGGAACTCGAGCGACTGCACGCCGGCCTCCTCGAGCGACGCCGCGAGCCGGTGGTGCGTGAGCGACTCCCACGCAAGCAGCATCGGACCGAGGTAGAAGTTCCGCTCGGAGATAAACAACACGGTCGGGCCGCCGTGCGCCTCGCGGAGGTCGTGCACCGCCTCGCGGAGGTCGCGGGCGGCCTCCGTCCGCCGCGGATGCCCCGCCGGGTACAGTGTGTAGAACTGTCGCGTCGACGACAGCGTGCGCAGCAGATCGCGGGTCAGGCGGATCTCGACGTCGTTGGGCGCGATGACGCTCACGTCCGTCCCTTCGCGATGACGCTCACGTCGACTCCTTGTGTCGTTCGCGCAGCAAGCGCTTGGCGTGGCGCCGGAGCGCCCACGGCAGCTTCGGCTTCGTCGACCCCGCGGCGAGGTCTTCGAGCAGGGCCGCGCCGTCGACGCGGCCCGCGAGGACGTCCAGCGCCTCCTGGCGCAGCGGCTTGGACGGCGACGAGCGGGCGACGTCGGCGATCGCCGAGGCCGACTCGGCCCCCGTGAGCGCGGCGAGCGCGACGAGCGCCAGCCGTCCGATCTCGTCCCCGCCGTGGATCGCGAGATCGACGAGGTACGGAGCGGCGGCCGGACCGCCCGCGAGCACCAGCGACCGCGCCGCCTCGCGGCGGACCTCCGGAGCGCCGTGGCGCGCGACCGTGGCGAGCCGTTCGAGCACCCCGGGGCCGCCCGCCGCGCCGAGCAGCGTGACGGCGTTCCGCACGACGTACCACCGCGGATCGTCGAGGCGCGCCGCGACCGGTCCGACATGACCGGCGGCCGCCTGTCGGAGCACCGCGAGCAGCAGCGCACGACGGTCGCGGTCCTCCTCGTCCGCGAGCAGGTCCAGGAGGACCTCGACGCCGAGATCGCCGAACGGCGCGAGCAGTCCCGGCAGCGGCGACGGCTGGCCCTCGGACGGCGGAGGCGCCAGCTCGAGCAGGACGTCCTCATCCAGAACGTGCCGGGCGGACGCCTCGAACAGCGCCGAGCGGTCGTCCCCGGCGTTCGACAGCGGACGGCGGGCGGCGTCGACCAACACGCCGAGCCGCGCCCGGGCGCCGCGGCGGAGCGATCCGCCCACGGCGTCGGCCCAGCCATCGAGCACCTCGCCGATGCGCTCGAGGTCGGATTCGAGCGTGAGGTAGTCGGCGAAGGCGAGCAACGACGCCTGCTCCTCCTCGGTGTCGCCGAGCGCGCGGTTCATCGCCCTGGCGTCCTCGGTCCGTGTCGCCCCGAGGTACTCGGCCAGCACGTCCGTGACCGAGCCGGAGACCCGCGGCCCGGACAGGTCGATTCCGAGTTGTTCGAGCCCGGCCACGATCGTGCCGGCCTCCTCGCGGCCGGCCTCGAGGGCCGACGTCAGGTCCACGATGTCGAGGTGCCGGACGCCGGCGGCCGCGAGCCGGCGTGCCAGGTCGACGGGATCCTTCCGGCCGCCGCGGCCGAGGTCGACCAGGGCGCGCGTCAGCTCGGCGTTGCTCATCGCGCTGATCAGACGCTGGGCGAGCGGGTCGTCGGCGACGCGGTCGACCAGCAACTGCACCAGCGAGCGACGAACGTCATCGGGGAACCGGCCGATCGCCTCGTGGAACGCGGAGTGCAGCTCGATGCCGCGCGCCGGCTCGACGTTGAGCTCTTCGGACAGCGACCGCAGGCGGCCGAGGATCGTCTCTGCCTGCTGCTCGGCGCCGCCGCCGAGGTCCTCGACCATGAGCTCGGAGGCCAGGACGTCACCGGTCGGGATCTCGGTCTCGGTCGGCTCGCCGAGCCCCTCCGGAACGTGGTCGGCGCCGGTCACGGGCGCCGGTCCGATCCGCAGAAGCTCGATCGAGCGCACCCCGGTCGCCTGGAGCCGGTCCTCGGCGGCACCCGGTTCCTGCAGCTCGGTCGGCGCGAGCGACAGGACGTCGAACAGGTGGGCGAGCTCGGCCGGCGAGGGAACGTCACGCAGGAGGATCCGCTCCACGCGGCGCTCGAAACACGCGAGCGCGAGGCGCCGGATCGCGTCCTCGCCGGGAAGGGGCCGGGCCTCGAGCCACAGCGCCTCGCCGTGGACCTCGACGTCGACGATGCCGTCGAACAGAGCGCGCTCGGCCGCGGTCTCGACGCGCTCGGACGCCGCCACGAAGCCCGGGCGGTCCGTCGCGCCCGGGTACAGGCGGTACGCGGACAGCCCCAGCCAGATCTGACGAAGCAGCGCGGCGACACGCTGCTCTCGGCTGTCGCCCTCGATCACGCCTGCCCCCTCCGGGTCCGACCAAGGCCCCTCCTCTATCGGCAACCGGACGGGGGAGCATGAACGACAGGCCTAGGCCTCTCCGGGCGGCTCCTCGGGGTTTCTCGGGTGTGGCCGCCCGGCCTCCCGGGGGAGCAGCGCCTCGAGGACCTCGGGCGGGAGGTCCAGGTAGCCGTCGCGCACCAGCCGCCGGAGGAGGACCTTCCAGCCCTCGTACTGGTCGAACGCCGTCCGCATGGTCGCGCGCGCCTCGTCCACCCGGCCGCGGGCCGCGAGGGACGCGGCGGTCCAGAACGCGATCTCGGCGTTGTCGGGGAACTCGGCGAGGGCGCGCTTCTGCTCCTCGAACGCGCCCTCGAGGTCACCGACGAGCTCGAGCTTCTCGGCGGCGTCGAGCCGGTCGTACCCGAACTTGAGGTCGACCAGCCGGCGGAGCTCGGGCAGCGGCTCGGGGTGGTCGTCGACGCGGATGTCGACGATGACGTCCTCCCACGGCCTGTCGCTCCGGTCGGCCTTCACGACGTAGATGCCCGCCGCCTGCTTGCCGCGGACGTCGCCTCCCTCGGCCTCGGCCGCGTCGAGCGCGTCCAGCAGCCGGTGCACGAGGTCGCCGTCGCTCTTCTCGTACGCCTCGGCCATCGCGTCCCAGACGGTGTCGTTCATCATCATGTTCGCCTGACAGCTGTAGCCGTCCCCGATCCGATGACCGGCCTCGGCTATGCACCTCGACCCCGTGTGGACGGCAACGCCGCCGTGCGCGTCGACCATCCCGATCTGGCGGACGGCCTCGCCCTCGTCGCCGGCGGCGCGCTCATCGAGCGCCGCTCTCGCGCTGCGTCCCTCGCGCATCAGCCGCAGGCCCTCCGGGCCGTGGGAGACCTCGACGAGCGATTGCGTCGCGACCGCGCCGACGGCCGGCTCGGCCCAGATCACGAGATCGCCGGCCGCAAACCAGTGCGACTGGACCGCGCCGCCGAGTTCTCCGGTCTCCGGGTCGCGTGCAACGATCGAGTACGTCATCCGGCCGTCCTTTCGGGTTTCGCGGCACGGTCGGCAGAGCGCCGGGTCCGCCGTCCCAGCCGCCGGAGGAACTCCGCCTCGTCGATCATCTCGACGCCGAGCTGCTCCGCCTTGGCCGCCTTGCTGCCGGCGTTCTCGCCGACCACCACGAAGTCCGTCTTCTTCGACACGCTCGAGGCGACGCGCGCGCCGGCCGCCTGCGCAGCCGCGGTCGCGTCGTCGCGCGACATCGACTCGAGGCCACCGGTGAGCACGATCGTCGTGCCCGCGAGCGCGCCGCCGGCCGGCCGACGGACCACGGGGTCCGCCATCCGCACGCCCGCCGAACGCAGCTTCTCGACCAGCCCGAGGTCCTGCTCGTCGTGGAACCACTCGAACACGCTCCTGGCGATCTCGGGCCCGATCTCCTCGACGGCATCGACCTCCGCCTCGGTGGCAGCCGCGATCGCATCGATCGAGCCGAACGCGCGCGCGAGAACCTGCGCGACGTGCTCGCCGACGTGCGGAACGTTGAGCGCGACGAGCAGCCGCCAGATCGGCCGGTCCTTGCTCGCCTCGATCGAGGAGAGCAGGTTGGCGATCCGCTTCTCCTTGAAGCCGGGCAGCTGCTGCAGTCGGTCGGCCGTGAGCGAATAGACGTCGGCCGGGTCGGCGACCCATCCGAGGTCGAGCAGCAGGAACCCGGTCTTGTATCCGAGGCCCTCGATGTCCATCGCGCCGCGGCTCGCGAACGCGAACAGCCACTCGACGTTCTGCGAGGGACAGCCGCGCTTGTTGGGACACCGCCAGTACGCCTCGCCCTCGCGCCGCACGAGCGTCGTGCCGCACGACGAACACGTCGTGGGGAACTTCCATCGGCGGGCGTTCCTCTTGCGCTTGGCGAGGACCGGGCCGACGACCTCGGGGATGACGTCGCCGGCGCGCCGAACGATCACGGTGTCGCCCACGCGCACGTCCTTGCGCTTGACCTCGTCCTCGTTGTGCAGCGTCGCCGTCGTCACCGTCACGCCGCCGACGTAGACGGGCTCGAGGACCGCGAACGGCGTCACCACGCCCGTCCGCCCGGTGTGCACGTCGATGTCGTTGAGCACGCTCGTGCGCTCCTCGGGCGGGAACTTGTAGGCGATCGCCCAGCGGGGCGCGTGGCTCGTCGCGCCGAGCTCCTCCTGGAGCTGTCGCTGGTCGACCTTGACGACGACGCCATCGATGTCCCAGTCGACCGAGTGCCGCTGCTCGCCCCAGGACCGCACGTAGTCGAGGACGCCCGCGACGTCATCTCGAACCTCGCTCGTCGGCGCCACCGGCAGCCCCACGTCGCGGCACCACGCGAGGAACGCCGAGTGCGACTCGAAGCGGATCCCGTCGGCGTAGCCGAAGCTGTGGCACCACAGCGAGAGCGGACGCGACGCGGTGATCCTCGGATCCTTCTGCCGAAGCGATCCGGCGGCCCCGTTCCGCGGGTTCGCGAACGGACGCTGCCCCTGTTCGACCAGCTGCTCGTTCAGGCGCTCGAATGCTCTCGTCGGGAAGTAGATCTCGCCGCGGACCTCCAGCAGTCTCGGTGGGGTCTTGGTGCGGAGCCGCTGCGGAACGGAGCGGATCGTCCGGACGTTGGCGGTGATGTCCTCGCCCGTCCGGCCGTCGCCGCGCGTGGCGCCCTGCACCAGGACGCCGTCCTCGTACGTGATGGCGACGGCGACCCCGTCGATCTTCAGCTCGCACGAGAAGCGAGCGACCTCGCCGACGTCGCGTTCGACGCGCGCCGCCCACGCCCGCAGGTCGTCCTCGCTGAAGACGTTGTCGAGCGACAGCATCGGGCTTCGGTGCTGCACCGGAGCGAACAGATCCGTCGGCGTGACGCCGACGCGCTGGGTCGGGCTGTCGGGCGTGACGAGTTCGGCGAAGCGTTCCTCGAGGGCGATCAGCTCGCGCATCAGTTCGTCGTACTCGATATCGGAGACGACGGGATCGTCGAGGACGTAGTAGCGGTACGAGTGCTCGTTCAGCTGCTCGCGGAGCTCCTCGACCCGGACCTTCGCGTCGGCGAGCTCGCGTTCCTCGACCGCCATCGCTACGCGGCGAGCTCCACGCCGCCGGCCACACCGATGGCGTCTCCTGCGATCACCACGCCGCCGAGCACGCCCGGCACCTTCTTGAGGTAGGAAAGTGCGGCGCGGAACCCGTGCTCCTTCGGCAGGATCGCTTCGACCCCGGCCGCCGCCGCCTCGGCCAGCATGCACGACGAGGCGACCACGACGAGCCCGTCGATGGAGACGCGCCCGCGTCCCGCAGACGTCGAGATGCCGACCCCGCCGCTGGTCGGCGGGACCACCAGGGCGAGGCTGCCGCCCGTCAGCCCGCGGAACACCGTGAGCTTCTGCCGCTTCTTCGCCGCGATGAAGTAGTCGCCGCCGCACGCGACCGTGACGTCGCGGGTCGAGCGCGTGAGGAACCGACCGACGTGATCGGTCACGGCGCCCTGGAACGAATACATCGGGCCGACGCCGGCCGTTCGCGCGGCGCGGATTAGCTCACGGACGATCGTCGGCGCGTCGTCGGGCTCGTCCATCGGCCGCTTGCTGGTGCGCACGTTCGGGTTGCGCAGGGCGTAGGCCTGGAGCTGTTCCCAGAACGAGAGCGCGGCGGCACGCGACTCCTCGTTGAAGTCGGTGTTGGCGCTGATGTGCAGCACCATGTCCTGCACCTGGATGTCGAAGCTGCGCGGCTTCCGCTTGAGGAGCTTCACGAACGGGCGGCCCTCTCGTCCCGTGCGTTCCGACGACCGTCGCCGAGCCGATGATATCGGCCGGAGATATCGGCCGGGCCAGACGGGACGCCGGGGTCGGGCGCGGGGTTGGCGGCCTGTGGCGGTCCCGGCGTGCGCGGTGCGACCAGAGCGGGCGTCAGCGCACGGCGGCGACGATCCGGGCGTCAGCGCACGGCGGCGACGATCCGGGCGCCCCCGAGGAGCTCCTCCCCGCGGTACACGACGACGCTCTGTCCCGGAGCGACGCCTCGCTGCGGCGAGCGGAACTCGACGCGGAGCCGGTCGCCACGCGCGTCGAGCACGGCGGGGACGTCCTCGCCGCGGTAGCGGAGCCGGACCTCGGCCTCGAAGGGCATCTGGTCCGGGGGACGGCCGGCAACCCAATGCACCCGGTCGGCCTCGAGACCGCGGCGTGCGAGCAGCTCGCCGGGGCCGACGATGACGCGCCGGGTGGATGCATCGACGTCGAGCACGTAGGTTCGCTCGCCGGTCGAGACGCCGAGCCCGCGCCGCTGCCCGACCGTGAACCGGAACGCGCCTGTGTGGCGACCGAGCACGCGGCCCTCCGGGTCGACGATCTGGCCCTGGGCCACGAGCTCCGGCGCGTGCTCCTCGAGGAACGCGGCGTGGTCGGCGCCCGGGACGAAGCAGACCTCCTGGGAATCCGGCTTGTCGGCGACCGGCAGCCCGAGCCGTTCGGCGTGGCGCCGCGTCTCGGCCTTGGGCATCGCGCCGACGGGGAAGAGCGATCGCGCGAGCTCGCGCTGCCCGAGCGTGTGCAGCATGTACGACTGGTCCTTGTTCGCGTCGAGCCCGCGCCGCACGTGCCAGCCGCCGTCGTCGTCTCTCGACGCGCGGGCGTAGTGGCCGGTGGCGATGTGATCGATCCCGAGCGCGTCGGCCCGCGCCAGGAACGCGCCGAACTTGATGTGCTCGTTGCAACGAGCGCACGGGTTCGGCGTCCGGCCGGCCCGGTGCTCGGCGTAGAAATCGGCGAGGACGGTTCGCTCGAACGTTGCGCTCATGTCGACGACCTCCACATCGAACCCGCCGATCCGTCCGACGGCCTCGGCGTCCGCCCGCGCGGTCGGCCCGCAGCACCCGTGGTCGACGTCCTCACCGAGGTGGATCAGCCGCAGGTGCGATCCGAGCACGTCGTGGCCCTGCTCCTTCAGCAGGCACGCGGCGACCGAGGAGTCGACGCCGCCGGACATGGCGACCAGCACTGATCCCTTCGTGGACATGCGACGAGTGTACGGGCGCTTCCGTACCGCGAGGCGTATCGCCGGGGACGTGCGGCCTGCGATGCCATCCGCCGGCCCCCTACCAACGATGTCATCTGCCGGCGCCGAAGACCCTCTCGAAACGGACAGTCGGCTGTGATGGATGTCATCGAAGCCTCGAACGCATGTTCGATATCCTTGGCGCTTATGAGTCCCTTGCGCTCCGCGCTCGACGTAGCTCGCATCCGAGGACGTGCATCGGTTCAGCGATGCCGAGCTCACCGATCATCTGCGCGAGATCGAACGGGCGGTGCGGATGCTCGAATCGGTACGTGCGAAGACGGTCGCCGAAGTAGAGGCTCGCCGAGCGTTCGCGGCCGACGGGTTCCTTTCGGCGACGTCGTGGCTCGTCCACATGAACGGGTGCCGTCGCGGCGGAGGCTGCCCGACAGGTGCGGCTCGCCCGCGCGCTCCCTGACATGTCAACGGCGCGCAAGGCTCTCGAGCAGCGAGATCTCGGTTGCGGCTGCGATGATGCTCGCCGCGGCGCGGGAGGCCGACGCCGAGGCGTTCGACCGGTGCGAGGACGCGTTGGTCCGCGCGGCGCGAGCGCTTCCCGTCCGCGACCTTCGGCGAGCCATCGACCATTGGCTCCAGCTCGCGACGTCGAAGCCTCGCGCGGTGCCGACGAGAGTCGATTCCGGCGGCGAGGACTCTTCGTCTCCACGACGATCGATGGGATGGTCCGTCTCGACGGCGATCTCGATCCCGAGACCGGTCAGACCGTGATGACGGCGTTGTGATCAATCGTCGACGCGGGCGCTCGCGGGGCCGACGACGACGATCGGCGGCCGGCGCAGCGACGCGCCGATGCGCTCGGGGAGATCTGTCGCTGGCAGCGCGATCGGCATCCGGTGATGGGAGGCCGTATGCGGAGCGAGCTCGACCGCGCATCGCGGCGGTGACGTTCCGGACGTGCTTCGAGTCGTGCTCCTCGACGCGCCATGGGACCTCAAACGGCTGTTCGGGCTCGACCTGGCCGTCGGGAGAACGCCGGTCGCCGCGCTCGAATGGCACCTGGATGTTCCGTTCTGGCGAGAGGACGGTCGTTGGTTCGCGGTGACCCCGAACGAGGTTCACCGCCTGCTGAAGGCATCGATCGAGGGACGGCACGAGATCACTCATCGTCTCGTCCCGCTGAGCACACTCCCGCTCTTTGCTTCACGGATTGACCCCGAGCCGCCGGCGACGGATCGGCGATCAAACTGGAGGGTATCCTGCGCGCGGTCGTCCGGAGCGAGGTGCGATGAACGTCACCGTGTGCGTGAAGTACGTCCCGAACCCACAGGGCACGCCGGAGCTCGGGCCCGACAACCTGCTCGTCCGCGAGGGGGTCGAGGGCGCGCTCGATCCCGGCGACGAGTTCGCAGTCGAGGCGGCGCTCCAACTGGCCGAGGCGGTGGGCGGCGAGGTTCGCGTCGTCTCGATGGGCCCGGAGGTCGCGATGTCCGCGATCCGCCGGGCGTTCGCGATGGGCGCCCACACCGGCGTCCTCGTCACGGATCCGTCGCTCCGGGGGGCCGACGTGCTCACCACGGCGCGGGTACTCGCGGCCGCCGTTCGGCGATCGCCGTTCGACCTCGTCCTCACGGGCGTGGAGTCCACCGACGGCTCCACCGGCACGCTCGCCGCGACGCTGGCCGAGCTACTCGAGCTTCCGTCGGCCACGTTCGCTCGCAAGATCGGGATCGAAGACGGAACCACCCTGCGCGTCGAGCGACAGACCGAGGCCGGCTATGACGTGGTCGAGGCTCCGCTCCCCGCGCTCGCGTCCGTGACCGGAAGCGCCGCCGAGCCGCGCTATCCGACGCTCAAGGGCATCATGCAGGCCAAGCAGAAGCCGGTCGAACAGGTCTCCCTCGCCGATCTCGACGTGGGCGACGCGTCTCCGACGCAGTCGGTCGTCTCGTCCGAGCGCGCGACCGAGAAGGGACCGGGCGAGGTCCTCCAGGCGGGGGACAACGCGATCGCGCGCGCCGCGGATCTCCTCGCGGAAGCGAAGGTGATCTGACGTGGCAGCCACCTGGGTCTGGGCCGAGCTCGAGGGCGGACGTCTCAATCCGACGGTCCTCGAGCTCGTGACGAAGGCCCGCGACCTCGGCCAGCCGGTCGAGGCGGTCGCGCTCGGGCCGGGCGCGAGCGAGGCCGTCGCCGAGCTCGGCGACCACGGCGCGTCGCGCGTCTTCGTGAGCGACGATCCGGTCTTCGAGGAGCATCCGGCGCAGCCCGCCGCACACACGCTCGCGGGACTGATCGCCCAACACCACCCCTCTCTCCTCCTCTTCCCGACGACGTACGACGCGCGCGACGTCGCCGGACGGCTGCAGGCGCGGACCGGGTCGACACTGATGAGCAATGCGACGGGCGTGCCGGGTCCCGACCGCGCGCAGACGCAGATCTTCGGTGGCTCGACTGTGGTCGAGGTCAAGCTGGGCGGCCCGGACCCCAAACTGGTGCTCGTCCGACCGAAGTCGTTCCCGGCCGAGCCCGTCGGCGGAACCGCCGAGGTTCTCCTGGTCGACGTCGACGTCCCCGACGAGATGCGACGCGCACGCCGGATCGCGCGCCACGAGGAGCAGGCGGCTGGACCCAAGCTCGAGGAGGCACGCGTCGTGATCTCGGGCGGGCGCGGGCTCCAGGACGCCGCGAACTTCGCGCTGCTCGACGAGCTCGCGAAGGCGATCGGCGACGCGGCGGTGGGCGCGTCGCGGGCGGTCGTCGACGCCGGGTGGGTACCGTACAGCTATCAGGTCGGGCAGACCGGCAAGATCGTCGCCCCCGACGTCTACATCGCCGTCGGCATCAGCGGCGCCACACAGCACGTCGTGGGGATGAAGGCGTCCAAGCGCGTGATCGCGATCAACAAGGACGCCGACGCGCCGATCTTCCGCCTCGCGGACCTCGGCCTGGTCGGCGACGCGCTCACGATCGTTCCGAGGCTCACGGAAGCGATCCGAGCCCGGCGGGGCTAGGCATCCCCGAGGCTCACCATCGGTCCACTGCTCGTCGGACTGGACGAGGCCGGACTGACGAAACCGGACCGGCCAAAGCGGGACTGGACGGGAGCGGGACTGGACGAACCGGCGCTGGAGGCGGCAACCTCCACGGCGTGATCGCCGCCCGCTTCGACGACCTCGCGCCCGGAACGCAGCGCAGCTTCCAGCTTATCGAGCCGGTCGACGAGCTCGTCGCGACGACCCCCGACGACGTCCGTCGGGTCATCGACGCTGCCGAGGATGCAGCGGCCGCCGGCCGCTGGGTCGCGGGGTTCGTGGGGTACGAGGCGGCGCCGGCGCTCGACCGGGCGCTGACGGTCCGCTCGCCGACGGGCGGCTCGCCGCTCGCCGACCTCCCGCTCACGTGGTTCGGGGTGTTCGCCGGGCGCGAAGTCGTCGACCCGCCGGCGTCGACGGGTCTGGACCACGACGGCGCACCGCCGACCTGGTCGGCGTCGGTCGGGCGGGGCGAGTACGTCGACGCGGTCGAGCGGATCCGGGAGCTCATCGCGAGCGGCCGGACGTATCAGGTGAACCACACGCTGCGGATGCGGACGACGCTCGACGGCGATCTGGATGGCGTGTACGCCGACCTCGTCCTCGCGCAGATGGGTGGGTTCGGCGCCGACCTGTCGACCGGGCGGTTCCGGGTGCTCTCGGCCTCCCCGGAGCTGTTCTTCCGCTGGGATGACGGCCGCATCGTGACGCGGCCGATGAAGGGAACGGCGCCGCGCGGGCGGTGGCCGGCCGAGGACGAGGCCGCGGCCGAACGCCTCCGGTCCTCAGCAAAGGACCGGGCCGAGAACGCGATGATCGTCGATCTCCTGCGGAACGACCTCGGGCGGATCGCGGTCGCGGGCTCCGTGGTCGCCGGACCGCTCTTCCAGGTCGAGCGGTTCGAGACGGTGTGGCAGATGACCTCGACGATCTCGGCCGAGGTCCCCGAGCGGACCCGGCTCCTCGACGTCTTCCGGGCGCTCTTCCCGAGCGGCTCGGTCACGGGGGCACCGAAGGTCGCGAGCATGGAGGCGATCGCGGGCCTGGAGGACTCGCGCCGCGGCGCCTACACCGGCGCGATCGGGTTCCTGTCCCCGCCCGGCTCGGGTGAGCCGCGCACGATCTTCAACGTCGCGATCCGCACCGTGGTCGTCGATCGGGAGACGGGGGAGGCGGAGTACGGCGTGGGCGCGGGGATCACGTTCGGCTCCGACGGGGAGGCCGAGTTCGACGAGGTCGAGACGAAGTCCCGAGTGCTCGTCGAGCGGCGCCCGCCGTTCGCGCTCTTCGAGACGCTGGCGTGGGGGCCGGACGAGGGCTACCGCCACCTCGACGAGCACCTCGCGCGGCTCGGAGGCTCCGCCCGTTACTTCGGCTTCACACTCGATGAGGACGCCATCCGCGTGGCGCTCGAGAAGCGCGCCGCCGACGCATCCGGTCCGGTGCGCGTCCGGCTGAGCCTGTCCCGGACGGGCGGGACGACGCTCGAGGGCGCCGCCCTGCCAGCCGTGCCCGATCGCGCGGTCCGCCTGGCCATCGTCGACGAGGCGCGCGTCGATGCCCGAGACGTCTGGCTGTTCCACAAAACGACGCGCCGAGCCCCGTACCGGCGCCGACGCGACCTCCGGCCCGGCGCCGACGACGTGCTTCTCGTGAACGCGGCCGGCCGCGTGACCGAGTCGACCATCGCGAACCTCGCGGTTCGGCTCGACGGGGTGTGGTGGACGCCGCCGATCGAGGACGGGCTCCTGCCGGGAACCGCCCGGGCGGTCCTGCTTCGCGACGGGACGTTGCACGAGCGTTCGGTCTCCGTCGAGGAGATTCGCTCGGCCGACGAGCTGGCCCTCGTCAGCTCGGTGCGCGGATGGCGGCCGGCCCTACTCGTCGACTGAACGTCACGGAGCGACGGGACCGGGCTCCTCGCCGGGCCAGAGGTGGTCGCGCATCCGCTCCTCGTCCAAAGGGCAGGCGCAGAGCGGACATCGGGGCGGCTCCTCGTACACCAGAACCATCCGCTCGCAGAACGGACACTCGGCCTCGCGCATGCGCAGCGGTCCGTCGGTCTCGGCTGGCATCGTAGGGAAGCGCCCCCTGGTTGCGGACGTTTCACCATCGGTCGAACGGGCCACCCGCTTGAACGGACCATCGGATAGCGGCATGACCCTTCCGAGCGGTGGCGAGCTGTCCCCCGGCCGTCGGCGATCCTTCACCGGCAGGTCACGAGCCCAACCGCCTTGGTTCGGCGCCGGTACCGGAACAAGGGAGGCCCTCCCGAAGGAGGGCCTCCCGGGCAGGACACCGCGGAGAGAGGGGGTGATGCTACGCGGCTTCCTTGCGCTTGCGCTTGCCTCTCGGCACGTAGTCGTGAACCGGCTCGTGCTGCCAGCAGAAGTCCCACTTGTTGTACACCGACAACTTGGTCGAGCAGCCTTCCGCGGCACAGACGCGGCCCGATCCGAACGTCCGGTTCGCCTTCGGGAGCTCCCGAACCTGGCTCCCCCGATAGCTGGACTCGTCGGCCATGGCCATCCCCTCGAACCTCGAAAACCCGAGAACCGAAATCGGACCCCGAAGATCGGAGTCGTCAGGTATTCGAACGCCGTGCGAGAGCGGTTTCCTTCCCGCCGGGAGGAAATCGCCGAGAACCGGGCTACTCGGCGTCGAGGCGTTCGAGCAGGGCCTGGGTGCCGGAGGTCAGCTGGACGACCCGCGGCGTGAACCCGAGGTCCTCCCAGAACTCCATGGCCCCCTGGTTGGGGGCGAAGGTCTTGAGCTCGATCCACTCGACCCCGATGCTCGCGGCGAACCGGGCCGCCTCCTTGACCAGCTCGCGGCCGACGCCCCGGCCCCGGTAGCCGCCACGGACAACGACGCCCGAGAGCTCGAAGGCGCGATCGTCGGAGAAGCGGGAGGGGACGCGGACCTCCCCATACGCCATGCCGACGACCTCCGCGTCGTCCTCGGCGACCAGGACGACCGAGTTCTCGTGGCTCATCGCCTCCCGGTACTTGGCGCCGACCTCGTCGTAGAAGCCCGGGCGTGGGGTGAACACGCGCCAGTCGCTCTGCATCCGGTCGAGCTCCTGGAACAGGGCCACGAGCGAGGGAACGTCATCGGGGTTCGCCTGCCTGACCTTCACATTCGCCTCCCGGTCCCTCGGATCATCCGGCCATCGTCCGGCCCCTCACCGGCCCCCGAAGCGCGGGTCGCGTTTCTCGAGGAAGGCACGCATCCCCTCCTTCTGGTCCTGCGTCGAGAACAGCTCGCGGAACGCCTCGCGCTCGACGTCGAGGCCGGCCATCAGCCCGCGGTTGGTGGCCGCCGCCAGGGCGATCTTCGCCGCCCGGTACGCCATCGATGGGCCGGCCGCGAACGTCCGCGCCTTGGCCAACGCCTCGTCGTAGACGCGCTCGGGCGCGGCGACGGCGTCGACGAGGCCCATGTCCAGCGCCTCCCCCGCGTCCACGTGCCTGCCGGAGAAGATCAGGTCGCGCGCTCGCGACAGCCCGACCAGCCGCGGAAGCCGCTGGGTCCCGCCGGCGCCGGGGATGATCCCCAGGCGGATCTCCGGGACGCCGATCCGCGCGTCGGCGGCCGCGTACCGGAAGTCGCACGCGAGCGCCAGCTCGCATCCGCCCCCGAGCGCGTACCCGTTGATCGCGCCGATGACCGGCTTCGGGATCGCCTCGAGATGACGCAGCGCGCCCTCGAGCGCACCGACGGACGGCTCCACCTCGCGCGGCCCGAGCTCGGCCATCGCCTTGACGTCCGCCCCCGCCGCGAAGATCCGCTCACCGCCCCAGACCACGACCGCGCGAACGGCGTCGTCGGACTCGACCTCGCGCGCGGCATCCCACAGCTCGAGCGAGACCGTCTCGGACAGTGCGTTTGCCGGCGGACGGTCGAGGCGGATCGTCGCGACGGCGTCGTCGCGCTCGACGCGGACGAACTCACCCATGCTCGCCACCCGCTGGTCGCACGAGCACCATCTTTCCAGACGGGCGCGTCGAGAGCCGTCGCCTCCCGGCGCCGCCGCCCGATACCCTGCGCCGATGGAACCGTCCGCCCGAACCGTCGCGAACGTCGCCCGCGCGCTGAAGAAGCTGCGCGCGGGCCCGCTCGCCTGGGGTCCGGTCACGACCTCCGGACACACCCCGGCCGAGCGATGGGTGGTCACGCTCGACGGCGGGCAGACGGCGTTCGTGAAGGTCGCGACCGACGAGCAGACCGCGAGCTGGCTGCGCGACGAGCACCTCGTGTACGCCGTGCTCGGCGGCGCGCCGTTCCTCGCGGGATACCTCGGCTGGTACGACGACGGCGAGCTGCCGGTGCTCGCGCTCGAGGACCTCTCGGCCGCGACATGGCCGCCGCCGTGGTCGCTGGAGGCGATCGACGCGGTGCGGCGAACGCTCGACCTTGTTCACGCCACGGCGCCGTTCGAGGGCCTGCCGCGCGCCGGCGACGACCACCTCGGCCTTTGCGAGGGGTGGCGTGAGATCGCCACAGACCCGACCGGATTCCTGGCGCTCGGGCTGTGCTCCCCCGCGTGGCTCGAACGGCATCTGGGGGTCCTCGACGGGGCCGCGCGCTCGGCGCCGCTCGACGGCGGTGCGCTGCTGCACCTCGACGTACGGAGCGACAACGTCTGCCTGCACGACGGTCGGGCCGTCCTCGTGGACTGGAACTGGGCGACGGTCGGCAACCCGGACCTCGACCTGTTCGCCTGGCTGCCGAGCCTCCACGCGGAGGGCGGACCGCCCCCAGAGGAGATCGCGACGGGCGGTGAGCAGCTGGCGGCAGCGCTGGCGGGCTTCCTGTGCGCCCACGCGGGACGTCAACCGATCCCGGCGGCGCCACGCGTCCGGCCGGACCAGGTCATGCAGGCGCGCATCGCGCTGCCGTGGGCCGCCCGGGCCCTCGGGCTGCCCGAACCCCGCTAGTACGACCCGTTGCAGATGCAACGCTTCGCTATACTTCGGCCGTGAGCGCGCCGACGAGGACCCCCGACGCCATCGATGTCCTGCGCACGCGAGGGTTGCGGATGACGCCGCAGCGTCGCGCGATCGTCGGCGAGATCATGCGGACGAAGGGCCACATCTCCCCCACCGCTCTCGTTCGTCGGGTCCAGGGCGAGATGCCGGGCGTCAACGCCTCGACGATCTACCGGACGCTGTCACTGCTCGAGGAGGTCGGCGTCCTGGCACACGCGCACCTCGAGGGCGGCGCCGAGTACCACCGCGCCGAGGAGCCGGCCCACGTCCACCTCGCCTGCTCGAACTGCGGGGCCGAGGACGACCTCTCGGTCGGCGAGGCCAAGGAGCTCGCCGACCTGATCGAGGCGCGCCACGACTTCGAGCCGGACCTCACGCACTTCGCGATCTCGGGCCTCTGCGGCGACTGCCGCCGATCGTCCGCGAACTAGCCGCCGAAGAGCGCGGGCAGCACCGTGGTCTTGCCGACCACGAAGATCGTGCCGATGACGAGGCTGAACGTCGCGGTCAGCAGCGCGACCGTCACGTAGAGCGTCCAGTTCTTCGATGCGCGCATGTATCCGAGCGCCGAGCCGAGCGTGATGAGGGAGTTCGACGACAACAGACCGATGAGGAACGTGACCAGCAGGATCTCGCCGGCGACAGCCCCTCCTGCTCCGGCGATCGTGAGGAAGATGAGGAGCTGCGTCGGTGTCTCCGCACCGATCCCGTGCACCATACCGACGACGAAGGCGGTGCCCCTCCCGTAGTTCATGAACGCGTCGGGCTCAGGGTGCGCGTGGTGGTGGTGACCCGGACGGCCGTGATGGCCGTGGTGCCATTCGGACACCGGGATATCCTCGATGACGTCGACGGCGACCGACTCGTTGCCGACGGCGTGGACGTGCACCGGCTCGTGCTCCGGCGCGGCGCTCGGCCGGATGCGCCGGTAGAGGCTCCGCACCCCGGAGAAGATCAGCATCCAGCGGCTGCGCATCCGGAACTCACGGCCGTGCCGCACGAGCGCCACGAACACGTACACGCCGAGGATGATCAGCGTGACGCCGACGATCCGCGTCATGACCTCGTCGATGCCGCTCGGAAGGTTCTCGCCGAGCAAGATCGCGCCCGTGCCGATCACGAAGACCACGAGGGCGTGGCCGAGCGCGTAGAGCGTGCCGTACAAGATCGACCGTTGGCGCTCGTCCTGGGAACTCGTGATGTCGGTGATCGCCGCGATGTGATCCCAGTCGATCCCGTGGCGGAAGCCGAACAGGAACGCCGACACGATCAGACCGATGCCGAAACCGCGTTCGGCCGTCGAAGCGAGGAGGTCGAGCACCGCGGCATACTAGCGAGCCGGTTCACCTAGCTGCAACCTATTGCAACTGCCGCAGGTCGTCAGAAGCGGGGCTGCTCGACGTACTCCCCGAACGTCTCCCCGAGCGCCCGCACGATCTCGCCCTCGGTGCAGAGCGCGCGGGCGCACGCGATCAGCGGCTCCATCAGGTTCTCGTCGCCGGCCGCCGCCTCCCGCAGACGGTCGAGCGCCCACTCGGCCGCGGGCGCATCGCGTACCGCGCGCACCTCGTGGACGCGCCGGACCTGGTCGCGCTCGACCTGGGGCGAAATGACGAGCGTTTCGATCGGCGTCTCGTTCGGCTCCACGAACTCGGTCACGCCGACCTTCACGAGCCTGCCCTTCTCGTAGCGCTCCTGCTCTCGGAACGCCGACTCGGCGATCTCCTGCTGGAAGTGCCCGGCCTCGATCCCGGCCAGGATCCCCTCGAGCATCGTGCCGTCGGATCCCATCCGCCCGATCCGGCCGAACTCCTCCTCGGCCAGCGCCTCCATCCGATCCGTGAGGGACTCGACGAACCACGAGACGCCGAGCGGGTCGATCACGTTCGCCACGCCGGTCTCGTACGCGAGGATCTGCTGCGTCCGCAGCGCGAGCTTGGCGGCATCCTCCGTGGGCAACGCGAGCACCTCGTCGAGCGCGTTGGTGTGCAACGACTGCGTCCCCCCGAGCACCGCCGCGAGCGCCTCGACGGCGGTCCGGACGACGTTGTTCATCGGCTGCTGCGCCGTGAGCGACACACCGGCGGTCTGGGTGTGGAACCGCAGCCGAAGCGACTCCTCGTCCGTTGCGCCGTAGCGGTCGCGCAACCACCGCGACCAAATCCGGCGCGCCGCCCGGTACTTGGCGATCTCCTCGAAGAAGTCGATGTGCGCGTTGAAGAAGAACGACAAGCCCTGCGCGAATCGGTCCACGTCGAGCCCGCGCCGCTGCCCCAGCTCGACGTAGGCGAAGCCGTCCGCGAGCGTGAACGCGAGCTCCTGCCACGCGTTCGCCCCGGCCTCGCGGATGTGGTAGCCCGAGACGCTGATCGGGTGGAACTTCGGGACGCGCTCGGCGCAGAACTCGATCAGGTCGCCGATCAGCCGCAGGTGCGGCCGGGGCGG
>DATAEU010000025.1:0-8626 GCA_036257835.1 Actinomycetota bacterium
GATCCAGACGATCGGGCGCGCGGCGCGCAACGTCGACGGCACGGTGCTGATGTACGCCGACGAGGTGACGGATTCGATGCGCGCGGCCATCAGCGAGACCCAGCGCCGGCGCAAGATCCAGATGGCGTACAACCGCGAGCACGGCATCGACCCGCAGTCGATCCGCAAGAAGGTCTCGGACATCCTGCTCACGATGGCCGTCGACGGCCGCGAGACGACGCCCAAGAGAGAGCGCCGCAGGCGGTCCCCGCGACCCGAGATGCCGACCGAGGAGCTCGCGCGTCTGATCCAGAGCCTCGAGGAGGAGATGCACGAAGCGGCCAAGGACCTCCGGTTCGAGTACGCCGCCCGTCTCCGCGACGAGGTCGTCGACCTGCGGAAGGAGCTGAAACAGCTCCGCCAGGCGGGCGTCGGCGCGTGATCGCCGCGCGCCGGCCGTGAGCCTGCTCGTCCGCGCGCCGCGTGCCTGGTTCGGAGCCGGCGCCGTCGACGACGCGGCCGTGCTCCTCCACGACGGTGTGGTCTCGTTCGCCGGGCGTCGGCGCGATGCGCCGCGCGCGGGCGAGGGCGCGGCGCCCGAGGAGCTGTGGGTGGACGGCTTCCTGATGCCGGCGGTCGCGGACCGCCACGTGCACATCCGGCTATCGGATGCGGCGGCCGTGCTGTTCGGGGGCGTTGCCGCCGTCCGCGATCTCGCGTGGATCCCCGACGAGATCTTCGCGCTCGCGGAGGCCTCCGAGCTGCCGTCGTTCAACGGACCGCTGGTCCGGGCGGCCGGCCCGATGCTCACGGGGCTCGGGGGGTACCCGACGCGCGCCGAGTGGGCGCCGGCGCTCGCGGCCCGCGAGCTGCACGGTCCGGAGGACGCGGCCAACGTCGTCCGCCTCCTCGCCGAGCGTGGGGCCGCCGTGATCAAGGTCTCGCTCAACGCGGAGGAGGGGCCGACCCCGACCGATGCCGAGCTCGTCGCGGTCGTCGACACCGCACACGGACTCGGTCTCCCGGTGACGGCGCACACGCAGGGGAGTGGGCAGGTCGAGCGCGGGCTGGGCGCCGGCATCGACGAGCTCGCGCACTGTCCGTGGACCGAGCGGTTGGGCGAGGATGTGATCGAGGCGCTCGCCGATCGCGTGCGCATCGTGTCGACGCTCGACATCTGGTCCTTCGGCGAGATCACCGAGGAGCTTCGGATCGCCGCTGACAACCTCACGCGCTTCCGCAATGCCGGCGGGACGGTCGTCTACGGCACCGACCTCGGGAACGGCGCCGTGCCGCCCGGCATCGACGTCCGCGAGGCGTTCCTGCTCCACGAGGCCTGCCGGATGCCGGTCGAAGACGTGCTGACGGCGATGGTCGCAGGCTCACTCCGTCCGGGAGCGCCGGGTGACCTCGTCGGGCTGGCCGCCGATCCGTTCGACGGCCTCGCGGCGCTGGGCGATCTCCGGCTCGTGATGCGGGTCGGCCGCATCATCCGCCGCACCTGAGCCCCCCGCGGCATACGCTCGAGACCGGAGGTGGCGCCGTGATATGGCATGAGCAGTGGGGGTGGGGTTGGGGGGCCGGCGGGTTCTTCGTCATGCTCGTCTTCGTCGTGCTGTTCTGGGGGGCGATCATCGCGCTGGTCGTCTGGGCCGTTCGGCAGTTCCGACCGGGCGGGACGCAGGCGACGGATGCCGACCCCGCGATGCGGATCCTGGAGGAGCGGTTCGCGCGTGGCGAGATCGACGTTGACGAGTTCACGCGCCGGCGCGACGCGCTCCGCGGCGGGTCCGGCGGCTGAGCCAGTGGCTACTCGGGCGCGCGCCGGACCTCGATCGTGCCGTCCTCCACGCGGGTCTCGTACGCCTGCTGCGGCGCCGTCGCGGGGCCGCGCAGCACCGACCCGCTGCAGACATCGAACTCGCTCCCGTGCCACGGGCAGGTCACGCGCCCGTTCTTGACCTCTCCCTCGTGCAGCGGCGCGCCGCGGTGGCTGCATCGCTCGGCGATCGCGCACACCCAGCCGTCCTGGCGGAACAGCGCGATCTCCGTGTCGCCGGCCCTGACCGCCAGTGCGCCCCGCGCCGGCAGATCGCTCTCCTCGGCGACCGCCGTCCACTTCTTCGGTCCGTGCTCGAACACCGACGAGTCGACGCCGACGCCCCTGCCGAACACGAGGTGCCCGCCGAGATACGCGGTCCCGCTCGCGATCCCCATCCCGAGCATCCCGAGCGCGACCCCGACCTCGCGCGCGCCGCGCTTGCGCGCGATCCACGACAGCGCGTAGACGGACGCCGCCGCGAGGTTGCCGAGGGCGTGAACCGTCCCGACCCGCGCCGTTGGCCCCCACGTGTCCACCCAATCGGCGAGCCCGGTGAGCGCCGTCGGCGCCGCCGCGAGGACGCCGAGCCCGACGAGCGCGTCCGCGGCCTGCTCGGTGCGCTCGCCGCCGATCGCGTCCAGGACGAACGACGAGGTCCAGGCGCCCAGCACCACGTCGGTCAGGACCGGATGGAGGGGGTGGCCGAGCCACGTCCCGGTCAGGATGTCCTTGACGCGCCCCGGCGGCAGGACGTCCGACACGGCCTTCGAAACCGGCTCGGAGATCGCGTCGAGCTGCTTCAGGCGCTGGATCGTTTCGGGGACCGTCCGGAACGGGGACGTCATCGATGGCCTCCTTCGCGCGTTCGGCTCTACCCGTCGGTGCCGACGGCCAAGCGCTTGCCGGCGCCGGAACGGCCAGAGCCTCCCACGCCGAGCGAGCGCAGCTCGGCGAAGCAGCGATCGATGTCCTCTTCGGTGTTGAAGAAGTGCGGCGAGATCCGCAGGCCATCGCCGCGGAAGTCCGTGCACACATCGCGGTCGAGCAGCGCGTGACAGATCTTCTCCGCGTCGGGACCGACGCCGACATTCACGACGCCGCCGCGGACCCCGTGCTGGCGGGGCGTGCGCACCGGCAGGCCGGCCTCGTCCGCTCGCTCGATGACGTGATCGGTGAGCTCACCCTGCCGGGCGCGGATCCTCCCGACGCCGACCTCCGAGATCACGTCGAGCCCGCCCTGCGCGAGGAACACGACCGGCGCCGGCGGGGTGCCGTGCTCGAGCCGGCGCGCCGTCTCGTGGTAGGCGAGGTGCTGGGTGTCGAATGCGAACGGCTCGCGCGTTGCGAACCAGCCCGTCACGGCCGGCTCGAGCGAGGGCAGCAACTCGCGCCGTGCGTACAGGAACGCGAGGCCCGGCCCGCCGCACAGCCACTTCAGCACGCCGGCGGTGTACAGGTCGCACCCGAGCTCGTCCAGATCCAGCGGGACCACCCCGGCGCCGTGGTAGTCGTCGACGAACGACAGCGCGCCCCGCTCGCGCGCCATCGCGCAGATCGCTCCCGCGTCCACGAGCGCGCTCGAGCGGTACAACACGCGGTTGACCATGACGACGGCCGTCCGGTCGTCGATGGCGCGGTCGTACTCCTCGAGCGGGACCGTCAGGCCATCGGGGGAGCGGAGCCATTCGATCTCGATCCCGCGGCGTCGCTGCGCGAGCCAGACGTGGCCGTCGGTCGGGAAGTCGAGCTCGGACAGGATCACCTTTGGCCGCGCCGAGAGGTCGACGGCCGATGCGATCGTCGAGAGCGCGATCGAGATGTTCGTCGTGATCGCCAGCTCGTCCGCGGCGCACCCGGCAAGCCCGGCGAACGCCGCCTTGAGCCGGGCCATCGCCGGGAAGATGTGATCGGTCCAGACGACGTCCGGCGCCCCCTCGGCCGCCCAGACGTCCAGGTAGCCGTCGAGGAGCCGCCGCGCCCGGGTCGGGATCGGGCCGAGCGAGGCGCTGATCAGGTAGGCCTTGCGCGCGAGGACCGGGAACTCGTCGCGGTACGACGCGAGCGCTCGGTCAGTCGGCGTCGGCGCCCTCCGCGGTCTCGCCCGCGTCGTCCTCGTGGCCGTGCTTCAGGAGGTAGTCGATGTACAGCGGCCGCAGCGCCTCGGCGAGCTCGCCCCGGTCGGCATCGACGTAGTCGTTCAGCAGCGCGAGTGGGCGCACGATGTCGGTCTCGCTCCGCCACTCGTCACCCGCCGCGGCGCGAGCCTCCGGGATCGTCTTGAGCAGGTCCCACAGGAACCCGAAGTCCAGCCGCCGCCACGCGAGGCGCGTCGCCCGGTCGTGCAGCTCCGTGGAAGGCAGCGCCTCGAGCTCCTCGATCGTCGGCATCGTGGCCGAAGCCTACCGCGCGCCCGGCCGCCCCCGGCCGGCCATGTCCGACCCCTCCGATAGCATGGGTGCGTGGGCACCGACTCCCTCGTGATCCATGGTGCCCGTGAACACAACCTCAAGAACGTCACGCTCGAGCTTCCCCGTGACAAGCTGATCGTGTTCACGGGTCTGTCCGGCTCCGGCAAGTCGTCGCTCGCCTTCGACACGATCTACGCCGAGGGCCAGCGCCGCTACGTGGAGTCGTTGTCCGCCTATGCCCGGCAGTTCCTCGGTCAGATGGAGAAGCCCGACGTCGACTTCATCGAGGGCCTCTCGCCGGCGATCTCGATCGACCAGAAGTCGACCAGCCGCAACCCACGCTCGACCGTCGGCACCATCACTGAGGTCTACGACTACCTGCGCGTGCTGTTCGCGCGCATCGGGCACCCGCACTGCCCGCGGTGCGGTCGCCCGATCGGCAGGCAGACCCCGGAGCAGATCGTCGACCAGGTCATGCAGCTCCCCGAGGGCACCCGGTTCCAGGTCCTGGCGCCCATCGTTCGCGGCCGCAAGGGCGAGTACCAGAAGCAGCTGGAGGACATCGCCAGGCAGGGGTTCCCGCGCGCCCGCATCGACGGCGAGGTTCGCGAACTTGGCGAGCCGATCCGCCTCGAGCGGCACATCAAGCACACCATCGAGGTCGTCGTCGACCGGCTGATCGCCAAGCCCGACATCCGCCGCCGCGTCGCCGATTCCATCGAGACGGCGCTCCAGCTCGCCGAGGGCGTGGCCGCCATCGCCGTGCAGACCCACGACGGCGAGGACGTCCAGACGTTCAGCCAGCACCTCGCGTGCCCGTACGACGGCCTGAGCTTCGACGAGCTCCAGCCGCGGAACTTCTCGTTCAACTCGCCGTACGGTGCGTGCCCGACGTGTGACGGCCTCGGGACGCGGCTCGAGGTGGATCCCGAGCTCGTCGTCCCCGATCCCGACCTGTCGATCCGCGAGGGCGCGCTCGCGCCCTGGTCCAGCTCGCGACTCGAGTACTGGGACCGTGTCCTCGAGGCGGTCGCCGAGACCCACGGGTTCGACACCACGACGCAGTGGCGCAGGCTCTCGAAGAAGGCCCGCGACGTGATCCTGTACGGCTCGGGCGAGGAGGTGTTCGTCCGCTACAAGAACCGGTACGGCCGGACCCGATCGTACTGGACGACGTACGAGGGCGTGCTCCCCGTCGTCGAGCGCCGCCACGCCGAGACCGACTCGGACAGCCAGCGCGAGAAGCTCGAGCAGTTCATGCGCCAGGTCCCGTGCCGCGCGTGCGGCGGCGCCCGTCTCAAGCCCGAGACTCTCGCGGTGCGGATCGGCGGTAGCAACATCTCGCAGCTCACCGACCGCTCGATCCGCGACACGTTACGGTTCTTCGACGAGGTCCGCCTCAGCGAGCGCGAGGAGATGATCGCCGAGCGCCTCGTCAAGGAGATCCGCGCGCGGCTCGGCTTCCTCGTCGACGTCGGGCTCGACTACCTCACGCTCGCGCGCGCCGCCGGAACGCTCGCCGGCGGCGAGGCACAGCGGATCCGGCTCGCCACCCAGATCGGCTCGGGCCTCGTAGGCGTGCTCTACATCCTCGACGAGCCATCGATCGGGCTCCACCAACGCGACAACCGCCGGCTGATCGACACGCTGGTCCGCTTGCGAGACCTCGGCAACACCCTCGTCGTCGTCGAGCACGACGAGGCGACGATCCACGCAGCCGATCACATCGTGGACATCGGGCCGGGCGCGGGGGAGCACGGCGGCGAGATCGTCTACTCCGGCGATCTCAAGGGCCTGCTCGAGTCCGACACCTCCCTTACCGGGATGTTCCTCTCCGGCCGCCGCGTGATCCCGACCCCGGAGGTCCGCCGCGCACCCGGCGACCGATGGCTGAAGGTGCTCGGCGCTCGCGAGCACAACCTGAAGAACGTCGACCTGGAGATCCCGCTCGGGCTGATGGTGTGCATCACCGGCGTCAGCGGCTCCGGCAAGTCGACGCTCGTCGAGGAGGTCATGCTCCGTGCGTTGATGCAGAAGGTCTATCGCTCGCGCGTGTTGCCGGGGAGGCACCGCAAGCTGGTCGGCTGGGAGCAGGTCGACAAGGTGATCGACATCGACCAGTCGCCCATCGGCCGGACACCGCGGTCCAACCCGGCGACGTACACCGGCCTGTTCGACCACGTCCGCACGCTCTTCTCGCAGGTGCCGGAGGCGCGCGTTCGGGGCTACAAGCCGGGGCGGTTCTCGTTCAACGTGCGCGGCGGCCGGTGCGAGAACTGCGCCGGCGACGGCCAGATCAAGATCGAGATGCACTTCCTGCCCGACGTCTACGTCACGTGCGAGGTGTGCAAGGGGCACCGGTACAACCGTGAGACGCTCGACGTGAAGTACAAGGGCCGCTCGATCGCCGACGTCCTCGAGATGAGCGTCGACGAGGCGCTCGAGTTCTTCCGCAACATTCCGAACATCGCACGACACCTGCAGACGCTGAGCGACGTCGGGCTCGGCTACGTGAAGCTGGGCCAACCGGCCCCGACCCTGTCGGGCGGAGAGGCACAGCGCATCAAGCTCTCGTCCGAGCTGCAGAAGCGCGCCACCGGCAACACGCTGTACGTCCTCGACGAGCCGACCACCGGCCTGCACTTCGAGGACATCCGCAAGCTCCTGAACGTGCTGCAGCGGCTCGTCGCGCAGGGCAACACCGTCCTTGTGATCGAGCACAACCTCGACGTCGTCAAGACGTCGGACTGGATCGTGGACCTCGGGCCGGAGGGCGGAGACGCCGGCGGCACCGTCGTGACGGCCGGCCCGCCCGAGGAGGTGGCGGCGCACCCCACGTCGCACACCGGCAGGTTCCTCGCCGAGGTGCTCGGAACGCTGCCGCTCGAGCCGGCCGGTGTAGGCAGCCGCTGACCGTTCAGCCGCCGACCGCGAGCGTCGCGGCGGAACCTGCTTGCTAGGATTGCCCGCGCTCATGACCAGACGGTTGCGTCCGCTCGCGCTCGTTCTCGTGCTCGGCCTCGCCGCCGCCGCGTGCGCCAAGACGCCGGAGGCGCAGATCGGATTCGGATCGGGACAGCAGTTCGTCCCGGGCGTGGCCGATTCCCAGGACGACGTCGGTCTGTATCCCTCCGTCGCGGTCGACAGCCAGGGCGTCCCGTACGTGACGTACTTCGGCTTCCCGCAGGAGCTGGCGAAGGGCGAGGTTGCGATCCCGCGCCCCGTTGGCGCGCCGTCCGTGCCGTCCGTTCTGCTGACCAGCGTCGACAACGGCATCTGGACCCGCGGCGCCGTCGCGATGCAGAACGCGATCCCGAACGTGAACATCGCCTACGGCCCGGCCGAGGTGCCCGACGTCAAGACGATGAAGCCGGAGAACGTCAACGGTACGTCGATCGCGATCGACGCGAATGGCGGTATGGACGTCGTGTGGGTCTCCGACACCGGCGTGTGGTTCGCGCACAACATGGACGGCTCGTCGTTCACGGCCGAGCAGGTCGAGAACGCGAACATCAGCCAGCGCGGTCCGATCGGGCAACCGTCGATCGCGATCGACGGGCAGGGGAACCCCTGGGTCGCGTACACCCGCACCACGGCGCGCGGTCAGGTGGTCGTCGCCGCGACGCCGTCCGGGACCTCATGGCGATCGGACGTCGTCGCGACGATCCCTCTACGCCCCGGCGGCCCGCAGCCGGGGCGCACGGCGATCGCGATCGGTTCCGACGGCTCGCCCGTCGTCCTGTACGCGACGGGGGACCGTGTCGAGGCGGCCGTGCACGATCCCGAGAATGCGTGGGTCCAGTGGGATGTCGAGCGGGGTGCGGACGGGGCCGGCCTCTCGCTCACGACGGACGGCGACGGCGTCCTGCACGCCGCCTACTACGCGGGGGACAGCGTCCACACCGCGACGTCGAAGGACGGGACCGCGTGGGAGCCGTCGACCGTCGCGCAGGTCGGCACCGGCCCGAACGTCGACGGGCGCTCCACCGGCGTGGCGGTCACCGACGACGGCACCGTGTACGTGACGTGGTACGACCCGGGGACCGACGAGGTGCGCCTCGCGTCCGGCGACGGCAGCGCCTTCTCGGTGATCGACACCCCTGGGACCACCGCCGGCGAGCAGCCGTCGATCGCCGTTGGCGCCAACAACGAGGTGTACCTCGGCTGGTACGACGAGACCGAGCACAACCTGATGCTCGGCGCGTACGGCAACGTCCAGGGCCTCGAGTTCGCGATCAAGAGTCCGACGCCGACCGGCGGAGCCGCCTCGCCCACCGCGCAGCCGACCGGCTCGACCGAGTGCACCACCGCGCGGAACGGCCAGCTGACCGTCACCGCGTCCGGCATCGCGTTCGACACGAACTGCATCGAGATCCCCGCCGACCAGAAGGTGACGATTCACTTCGACAACAAGGAC
>DATAEU010000045.1:0-3755 GCA_036257835.1 Actinomycetota bacterium
CCCCGAGGACACCGACTGGCCGCTGATCGCGACCCTCTACGGCCGGCTCGTCGCGCTGCAGCCCTCGCCGGTCGTCGAGCTGAACCGCGCCGCCGCCGTCGCGATGGCCGACGGACCGGAGAGCGGCCTCCGCCTCCTCGACCCCCTGGGGCCGCAGCTCGACCGGTACCAGCCGTTCCACTCCGCGCGCGCCGAGCTGCTGCGTCGCGCCGACCGCCCGGACGACGCGGCGACGGAGTACCGGCGGGCGATCGAACTCACGGGGAACGACGCCGAACGGCGGTTCCTCGAGCGCCGCCTCGCTGCGCTGCAACGGGCCTGAGCCGGCGTCCGAGGTCACCGACCGTCGGGGGCGTGGCGTAGCATCCGGGTCGCATGCTCTTCCCCACCACCGACTTCGCGATCTTCTTCTGCCTGGTCTTCCTGGGCCACTGGTGGCTGAACCACAACGCGCGCGTGTGGAAGGCCTTCATGATCGGGGCGAGCTACGTCTTCTACGGCTGGTGGAACTGGCGGTACGTCTTCCTGCTGGCCGGCGTGTCGCTCATCACGCAGCTCGCCGCGACCGTCGTGAATCGGCAGGAGGCTCCGAGACGACGCACGATCGCGATGGGCGTCGGCGTCGCCGCGACGATCGCGCCGCTCCTGTACTTCAAGTACTACGGCTTCTTCACCGTGAACGTGACGAACGCGGCGACGTCGCTCGGGGTGCACCTGGCGCCGCCGCTGATCCAGGTGGTCCTCCCGGTCGGCGTCTCGTTCTACACCTTCATGGCGATCGCGTACATCGTGGACATCTACCGCGGCGACTTCGAGCTCGCGTCGTGGAGCGACCTGTTCCTGTATCTCTCGTTCTTCCCGCACCTCGTCGCCGGCCCGATCGTCCGACCGAACGAGCTGATCCCACAGCTCGACATCCGCCGCGACCCTCGCCACATCGACGTCGCCGACGCCGCCTGGCTGATCCTCGGCGGGCTCTTCAAGAAGGTCGTGATCGCCAACTACCTCGCCGGCGCGATCGTCGACCCCGTCTTCGGGGACCCCAGCCGTCACAGCTCCCCAGAGGCGATCCTGGGGATCGTTGCGTATGCGGTCCAGATCTACTGCGACTTCAGCGGGTACACCGACATCGCGATCGGGGTCGCGAAGCTGCTCGGGTTCCGCTTCCCGCAGAACTTCGACCGGCCCTACAGCGCCCGGTCGGTGCAGGAGTTCTGGCGGCGGTGGCACATGACCTTGTCGCGGTGGCTCCGGGACTACCTCTACATCCCGCTCGGGGGGAACCGGAAGGGCACCGCACGCACGTACGTGAACCTGATGATCACGATGCTCCTCGGCGGGCTGTGGCACGGTGCGGCCTGGCACTTCGTCGCGTGGGGCGGCCTGCACGGCGCGTACCTCGCCGGTGGACACTGGAAGCAGTCGCGCCGCGAGCAGGGACGGCTGGCCGAGCCGCCGGACACGGTCCTCGTCCACTGGATGCAGCGGCTGGCCACGTTCACGCTCGTGTGCATCGCGTGGACGCTCTTCCGGGCGGATTCGGTCGCGACCGCGCTCACGCTGCTCCGGCGGACGCTGACCGCCTGGAACGAGCCCTCGCCGCTCGTGACCGGTCCGGTGGTGCTCGCGATCGGCGTCGGGCTCGCGACCCAGTTCGCGCCGCGTCTCCCCGCCGAGCGGGTCAAGGCGGCGATGTCTCGGCTGCGGCCCGTGCCGCTCGGCATCACGATCGCCGTCGTACTCTTCGTCATCACCACCCTCGGCCCCCGCGGGGTCGCTCCGTTCATCTACTTCCAATTCTGAGATGGCGACCGGAACGAAGGACCGCACGCCGGAGCGCACGAGCGACGAGGCTCCGCCCCGGGATCGTCCGCCGAGACGCCGGACGATGCCCGCGGGGCGCGTGCTCGTCTCGCTCCTCGTCGCGCTCCTGCTGTGGGTCCTGCTGTACGCGCCCGAGCTCGAGCGCTCATCCCAGACGCAGCCGGACGGCCTCCGCCGGACCGTCTCCCTCGCGGTGCTCCGGCCGATCGTCTGGGTCGAGGAGCGGATCGGGCTGGCCAGGATCGTGGACGACGCGAGCACCGCGCTCGGACGTCACCCCGACGCCGCGGTCGGCGGCGGCGGGGACGTCGACCCGCTCCCGAGCCTGCCGCCGCCGAACGGCCATCCGAAGCGGCCGCGCGACCACGACACGAAGATCCGTGTCCCGACGGCGTCCAACCCGCTCCGCGTCGTGGTCGTGGGCGACTCGCTCGCGCAGGGGATCGGGACCTTCGCCGAGCGCATCTTCCGGCCCAACCTCGTCAACGTCTTCCGCGAAGGACGGATCTCGACGGGCCTGTCCCGCGAGGATTTCTTCGACTGGCCCGAGCAGATGCGCGAGATCGTCCACCGGGCGCGCCCGGACCTCACGATCGTGATGATCGGCGAGAACGACGGACAATCGCTCGTGGACCGGCACGGGAACACGATCGCGCTGGTCGGGACGATGGGGTTCCCGGCGGCGTACGCGCAGCGGGTCCACGACTTCGCGAGGATCGCGTCCTCCGAGGGCGGCCACGTGATCTGGGTCGGCCTCCCGCAGATCCGGGACACGCGACGGTGGGACTTCATCGGACGCCAGAACCAGGCGTTCGCCGAGGCGGCCGCGGAACTCCCGAACGTCGCGTACTTCGACACGTGGAACACGTTCGCGGGCTCCGGCGGCGGCTACAACGCGTACTACCGCAACGGCGATCACCTGACGCTCGTCCGGGCCGACGACGGTGTCCACTTCAACGCGGACGGCTACACGATCCTGATGCAGCAGGTCGCCGCGTTCGCGGGTCAGCAGTTCCACCTCGACCCGCGGACCTACGAGGGCTGACCCTCCGCCGGCGCGAACGTCTTCACGAGGTACACGCAGACGCCGGCGACGGGGATCGCTCGCCCGTCGTCGTCCACCAGCCGAGCCGCGGACACGTACGGCCCGTGCGCCTCGCGATAGCCGAGCCGTTCGTACATCGCCCGGGCCGGCGCGTACGACGGTTCGAGTCCGGTGCCGAGCCCGATCCGCGCGAAGCCGGATGCACGCACCTCGTCCTCGGCCGCGCGGACGAGCGCGGTCCCGATCCCGCGGCGCGTCCACGACTCGTGGACCGCGAGGTCGCGGATCTCGGGGCACGTCTCTCGGAAGGCCGACTCCGACCACTCCGCGTGGCCGGGGAAGACGACCATCGCCTTGCCGACGGCGTCATCCCGGACCCACGCGACGAGCTGGACCGCGAGCTTCCGTTCCTGGAACGCGAGCCGGTCGGCGTACTCGTGGGCGTTCCAGGCGGGCATGCCCGCCTGGAACGCCGCGAGGTCCTCGCGGCCGAGCCGGCGGACGACGAACGGCGACGCCCCGTCGATCACCCGATCGACGGGGCGTCGGGCAGCTGCGAGAGCGCCGCGTCCTCGTCGGACGCGTCGAACTCGAAGTCCGGCAGGCGGTCGTTCAGGTAGTCGTCGTACGCCTGCATGTCGAAGGAGCCGTGCCCCGACAGGTTGACGAGGATCACGCGCTCCTCGTTCGCGTCGCGCGCCGACTCGGCCTCCTCGATCGCGGCCTTCAGGCCGTGCGCCGCCTCGGGCGCCGGGACGATCCCCTCCGCATGGGCGAACCGGACCGCCGCGTCGAAGATCTCGCTCTGCGTGTACGCGCGGGCCTCCATGTGCCCGTGCTTCACGAGGAGCGACACCGTCGGCGAGTCGCCGTGGTACCGGAGCCC